>CAQJOC010000001.1:0-224 GCA_948815685.1 uncultured Eubacteriales bacterium
TGCCGTTTAACGTGTCTTTGGTGTCGTCATTTAGCAAGTCGGGGCGGTTATCGCTTGTTACTTCGACCGTTTTTAATTTGCCGTCTATCACTTCTTCCTTGTAAAGTTTTATCGGTATCATACTTACTGTTTCTGATATTAAATTAATGCACCGTGCTACCGCTGGAATGTTTAACGCTTTTTCTCTGTCTATTTCTTCTCCGTAAAGTAAAGATTTTAATAAA
>CAQJOC010000001.1:256-1677 GCA_948815685.1 uncultured Eubacteriales bacterium
ATCCCGAAACCTATTTTGATTTTCCTGTAGATTTTTATAAAGATTAAATTACTTGAACAACCCACGAATTATCAGAAAAAATAACATCCTGCTGCAATAGATATACCGCATTAATTAGTGCAATTACCATATCTACCTTGCCGCAGGATTTTTTCTTTGTTACGTATCTGTTCATGTTTGTATCGTAAGTGCAACGGGCATTTTCAAAGTTAATCTCTAAAAGAGTGTTTTTCTCATACTCAAACTCGTGATTGCTTATTTTTTCGTAAAGTAGCTTAGTCGGTGGGTAGAGGTGACCCGGTCAAAAACATTGTCGTGCTACTCGCTTGAAGCGCTTCGTAGCCCTCTGTGTTTTTTCCTGTTCGCTAAAGCTGCTGTATCTGCCACCGGCAGCGCAGCTTTACGAACCGCTATGCTGGCGGATTTCCACTGTATTATATTTTTTGTTCCATTTTTGTGCAGAGGATAGGACGTTGTATCGGTCAAAACCTATCGCTTTAACTGTTACACCGTATTTTTCCTCAATTTTAAATATAAAGTCCTCAACTACGCCATAATCAATGGTTTTATTTCCGCAAGCCGTGCATTTCCCTGAGTTTATAAACTGGCGGTAGTTTAACCGCTCCATTTTGTTTTTTTCATTGATTCTTCCCTCTGGAATAAAGCAAATTGTATCGGCTAAAATTTTCCCGTCCTGCTCTGTGCAAATTGCAACCGCTGTGTTATCGTTTGTCATAGATAATAGGGCGTCCACATAGACTTCACGCCCTGTCCAGTCAATCTTATTTACTCTGCAATTTTGCAAATCTTTTATATTAATAAAATTTTCAGTCCCTGCTCCTTGATAAATAATATTACAATGTTTAGTCAAAAAGTTTTCCCTTGCACTTTCGACCGTTATTGCTCTTGCTCGCTTTTTTAATAAATCTTCCCATATTTCGGGTATCTCCAAAGCTACGGGATTTGCGTGTTTTAAAATCATATCATCATTTGTCCAATCCTCTGTGTTGTCTGGCTCGTATAAAAGAGAAAATACGGTTTCATCCTTTTGCACGCTGTCTAAGACTTTTTTTGCATAATTCACCTCATCTTCAAAAGGATTATTTGCCGCCTCGTACTTTGTGGAAATAATGCAGCCTAATTTATTTAAAATGTTAAGCTGCCCCGACCTCATGGCTTCTATTGCGTAAGAATTGGGAAGTGCGCCGACTTCATCCGCCAAAAAGACATTTGGTAACTTGCCGTCCATTCGAGAATTACTGTAATTTAGCGGTATATATCGGCTTTCGGTCAAGTTGAATTCTATATAATCTCTTAAAATTTTAAAGCGAGGTAGTGTATTATAATAATAAATTGTCGGACTTGATTTTAAAATCTCCTCAATTGCCGTTTTGACTTCTCGCGACAAAGCCCCATCGGGC
>CAQJOC010000001.1:1708-14645 GCA_948815685.1 uncultured Eubacteriales bacterium
ACAAAAAAAGCAGAACAAAA
The DNA here is from genome assembly GCA_948815685.1 of uncultured Eubacteriales bacterium. GTDB lineage: Bacteria > Bacillota > Clostridia > Oscillospirales > Acutalibacteraceae > CASPLG01. Next base: position 1,729 of record CAQJOC010000001.1, read on the forward strand.
ATTGTCGCAACCGTAAAGGTTTTAAAATTTTTTCGTCCTACTTCAAGTATTATTGTTTCATATCGGCGTTTGTCTGAATTTTCTCGGTAAACCACGCACAAAGCAGCATAAATAATCCATTGTATCCGCATGAACATTCATAAATATTTTCACCCGTTTTAAGTCCTCGTGGCATAATTAGAAGCTTTAAAATGTTATCAATTTTGTTTAGCTTTTCTTCGTCAATAAAATATTTTTCTGATTTCCCGTCGCATATTTCTATAAAATCTCTGCACTGCTTTATAACGTGCTTCGGTGCGGGGATTTCTCTATTTATTACACTTTTTGCGTATTTATAACTTTTATGTTCTTCAATCTTTACCACCCCTAATTTAAAAAATTGTTCATTGTTCTCTGTTATTTGTTCATTAAATTTTACCTTGTAAAATTTGTAAAAGCGGGTCTGGCTCGTCATTCTCTTTTCTGTCCCTTAAAACCGTTATTATTTTCATAAGTGTTATAACTGTTTTGTTTGCGCTGTCGGTCGTGCGGTTATAATCTTGTATTGCCGGGTGAGAATACACGTTTTTTCTGCCTTTGACATACTCCTTTGTAACTAAAATTCCCGCCTCCTTTATCGTCTGTTCTAAATCGTTTAAAATTCCAATTTGTACTTGATACCGCTTAAATGTTGTCATGAAGAAAAAATTTTGCTCTACTCCATGTTTCTCGGCAATTTTTAAAATTTCGTTTGCCTGTTTATTTAGATCTTGCTTTGCCATATTTCCAAAAATTCCTCCTTTTCTTATTTGGTGTAAATTAAGGTGGGGCGTATGGTGTTTTTGTTTGTTTTACACAATCGTTTTACGGGTAGGGGCTTAATTAACAAAGAACAATGAACAAAGAACAATTTAAATTACCTCCATTATTCATTGTTCTTTGTTATTTGTTAATTTTACTTCCCTGTTCATCTATGATTTTCTTTACCTCGCTATAAGGTATAGTTCCTCTATCGCACAAATAATGGTGATACTCGCACAAGGTTATTAAATTGCTATCGTCTAGCTTTAGGGTTTTGTCTGCGTTTAAAGGTACTGCGTGATGTACTTGTAAATTTTCATAATTGTACTTCCTGTCGGTGTTATATAAATTTCTGATACAAACTTGACATAAATAGTTATCTCTCTCCCTTATTTTCTTTCGCTTATTCTGCCAGCTTTGACTATTTCTAAAATATACTCTCTCGTCTATCCGTTTCTTTTTTACGGGTCGGTTTTTACATTTATAATCTTCCTCGTGGACTGAGCCACAATATTTACATGATTTTTTTATGAATTTCCCTCCTTTTAAAGGTATAAATAAATCCATCCCTTAATTCAATAAGGAATGGACATAATTTTAACAAACATTGTTTAACTCGGTTACTTTAATGTAATTTTATTTGCTTACTTTTTAAACCTAAAATACGATTAACAGAACAATTCATTTGTTCTAGAGAAATTTCCCCGCTATCTACCGCACTCTTTAAATCTTGATAAATAGCATCAAGTTTTGATATATCACTTGTGCTTCTTAAAGTTGCAGGCATACAAATCATATCTGCACCAGCTTTAATTGCCATTTTTGCTGCTTCACCCACATTTTCAGAAATAGCTTTCATATTCATTGCATCAGTTACAATAACTCCGTTAAATTTTAATCTATCTCTTAGTAGCCCTGTCAAAATAGACTTTGACAATGTTGCTGGAAGAAAAATTTTCTTACCATCCTTTTTAGAAATTATAGTGCCTTTCTCAATCTGAGGAAGTTCAATGTGTGCAGTCATAACCATTTCTAAACCTGCATTAATCAAGGATTTAAATGGTTTAAGCTCAAATTGCTCAAGGTCAGACAAAGTTTTGTTCACTCGGGGTAACCCTAAATGAGAATCAACATCTGTATCACCATGCCCTGGAAAATGCTTTGCAGTTGCAATTATATTCTGCGAATGTAGTCCATTCATAAAAGCTACTCCGTGTTCGGATACGATTTTAGGATTATCTCCAAAAGAGCGTACATTGATAACAGGATTTTTAGGATTACTATTAATATCAACAACAGGAGCAAAATTACAATTTATTCCCAGTTCAGCAAGCTCCTCGGCTATGATTTTTCCTTTTTCAAATGCCTCCTCAGGTGTGCGAATTTCGGCATTGTTTTTAAGCCTATCTCTTCCAAAAGAAAATCTTTCAACTCTACCTCCCTCTTGGTCAACACAAATTAAGAGAGGTGGATTTCCAGAGTCTATAGCTGCTTTTTGGAGATCATTTATTAACTTTTTAGCTTGTTCTTTATTTTGAAAATTCTGAGAAAATAGTATTACGCTACCAATATGGTATCTTGCTATAATTTCTTTAATCTCACTGTTAATCTCAATAACTGGATTTTGTGTGGATACTGTACTATCCGCCGCAGTAATTCCCAATTCCTCGGTTTGATTTAAATCTCTATCGTTCCAAAATCTAAAGTCTAAGCACATCATTTGACCAATTTTAGATTCTATTTCCATATCCTCAGCACCTACTGCACCCGCTGAATAAAAAAAGCTGACTCGAAGTAAAAAAATAACGCTACACACAAGTATAAATTTCTTAAACATTTAAATTACTCCTCTTAAAATTACGCTATTCCAATAGTATCATAAATAGGGATTCAAAAACAACCCCTAATATTATAGTTTCACATCTTTGCATTTTTATAACGAAAAGGGCTAAATGCAGCCCTTTTCGTTATGCTATTATTGGTATACAAAACCCCCGGCACAGCCGGGGGTTTTGTATACCAATAATAAATTCCCATCGATTTTCTTCGATGAGAATTAATAAATAATATTATATTTCTAAATTTATCTCTTTGAAAACTGAGGAGCCCTTCTTGCTGCCTTAAGACCATATTTTTTACGCTCTTTCATTCTGGGGTCCCGTGTTAAAAAGCCAGCTTTTTTAAGTTTTTGTCTCAAATTATCTGAATCATATTCCAATAATGCTCTGGAAATGCCATGCCGTATAGCTCCAGCCTGACCTGTTACTCCTCCGCCGTTCACTTTACATATTATATCAAATTTCCCGGAGGTCTCAGTTGTAACCAATGGCTGATTTACAATTAATTTCAAAGTTTCTAGTCCAAAATATTCATCTATACTTCTATGGTTAATAATGATTTTTCCTGAACCTTCATACAATCTCACTCTTGCAACCGAACTTTTTCTTCTCCCTGTACCATAAAAATAAGGCGTTTTATTATACATTCCTTACATCCTCCTTATTTGAAACCCAAGGTTGCGGTTTTTGAGCCTGCTTATCATGCTCATTATTAGCATATAAATGCATTCTAAGTATCTGATTTCTTCCTAATGTAGTATTCGGAAGCATACCTTTTACCGCATATTCCATTGCCTTTTCAGGCTTTTGAGCCATCAGATGCTTATATTCGATTGTCTTAATGTGACCAATATATCCTGTATGGCGATAACGACGCTTATTTTCCAATTTTTTGCCAGTTAAAACAGCTTTTGCACAATTAATAACAACAACATTATCACCGCAATCTACATGCGGAGTAAATGTTGGCTTATGTTTTCCGCGAAGTAAATCGGCAATCTGAACAGCTACCCGCCCAAGAGGCTTTTCACTTGCGTCTATTATATACCATTTACGTTCAACTTCATGTGATTTTTGCATATAAGTCGACATTTGTTTTCCTCCAATAAAATCAAAATTTAATTATTTAAAATATATCATACATGATTTAAACTTGTCAATATATTTTCGCAAGTATTTTTTAATTTATTAATATAAAAGCTCACTTTTGCTCTATTATTATCTTTTATTCTCTTATAAACTCATTTAAGTTTTATGATTTATTTAATGCATTAAAGAGATTAAATGCAAAAGCCAAACTGCAAACGCCAAAAATAGCCCATCCTACCCAAGGGCACATGGCAGCCATTGCAAAGCTTGCAAAACATCCTATGGTTCCTATCGCTGCCGTAACATTGCCTATTTTTTCAGAAAAATCTTTAGATTTTTTTAGTATACTTGTGTCGCAATAAATATCTAAATCTTTACAACAAATATAATTAATTTCTGAAAGATAATTAGTAACTTCGTTCAAAAAATTTCTTAATTTTTCTGTCAGCAAAAACAATAGTACCAAAAAAATAATTGTATCTCCATCTGCTTTTTCTTGAAAATCTTCTAGAATTTTTTCAATTTTAATCCCATTTAAACTTATTTTTGTTGAATATTTGTTAGGATTAAAATATTTTTCCGCTTCTCTGATTGCTTTTTTAACATTAAATTCAGTATATTCTTTTTTATAATTTTCAGATTGTCCGGCAATTTTTAATATTTCTTCACATTTTTTTATCTTATCTTCCAAATCAATAAATAATTCAGGGAAATTAAAAGTATCTATTTCATCTGTAAAATCTATAAAATTTAATATCTTATTTATTGCACAAGGGTATTCCATTTCTATCTCATTTAAAAAAATAAAGTTTATGATGTCGTTGTTTATCTGTAAACTCTGTATTGTTTCTAATATAAAATCTTTTATAGTTAAAATATCGTCATAAAAATTTTTATTTAAAACATCATTTTCATAATTTTCGACATTTTTAATATAAAAATCAACTTTACTATTTTCTTTTTTAATTTTCTTTAATTTATATAAATTATTTTTTATATATGAAAATTGAGTTGGTAAAATATTGCAAGTATTTCTAATTATTTTATAATTATTTATTGTTTTTATTGCAATATTATAAATATAGGAATTATGTTCTCTTGTTTTTTTAATATGTGAATACCTTTTTCTTATTTTAATAGATTCCTTATATAATTGCCAAAATTTTTCCAATTCTTCAGATAAAAATTTCATATTTTCTAAATCAATAAACATTCCTAAATCTTTTTTTTTAGTAATCTTTAATAAATTCATTTCTCCTGTTTGGAGATTGGGATTTAAGATTTTTAAAATAATAATAGATTCAATTAAATGTTTCATAGAAAATTTTTTTATCTTTTCAAATGAATTTACTATTTTTCGTATAAGTTTAATTGTGCTTTTAGCACAATTTTCTGTAACATCTATATTATTGATTACTATTTGACCGCTATTAACCAATTTTATAAAATCTATATTAAAATTATTAATTTTATCGGAAACCCCTACAAATTTTAAATTTCTAAGTTGAATTATTCCTGATTTATATATAAATGTTGAAAGTCTATATAAATTGTCATCTTTACTCACATTTGAAAGAGCTGTAAGAAGGCGGTATAAATTTTCTATTTCTTTAATTATGGAAAAAATTTTTTTAGAAATTATCTTAGATTTTTTATCTAAATATTTTATACCGGTACATGTAATATAGTCATATTTATTTATTTCATCATCTACACTTTCACTGCTATAATTATTTTTATCTTTATTAAACACGATTTTTTCACCACCTTTTATTTAGAGATGTTTTTATACATATTAGCATAAAAAATAAAATAATTCAATATTTTTATGTGTAATAAATACTATAATAGACCTCCTACAAAATCAATTTAAGATATTAAAAGCTGATATTTTTATAAATAGAATCTCAAAATTTGCATTTTTTGCATTTTTATAGTCAATTTTAACGTAATATTTTGACTTTTACTTGGCATGCTGTGATTTCACAGTAAATCTAACAAAATACGTAAAGTTGGTTTTTAGTAAAAATTAAATAAGGCCAGGTTTTGAGATATACCTAACCACTTAATCTTTTCATTTCTTAAAACAACTATTTATTCTTCCCCATATTTAGAAAAATTTCCCAGCTTATTTTCGATTTGTAAAAGTCGATTGTACTTACAAACTCTTTCACTTCGAGAAGGAGCTCCTGATTTTATCTGACCGGAATTAGTGGCAACAGCAATATCCGCAATTGACGTATCTTCCGTTTCACCACTTCGATGTGAAACAATAGTACGATAACCACTACGCTGTGCAAGTCTTATTGTATCTAAAGTTTCGGTAAGAGTTCCGATTTGATTCGGTTTTATCAAAATCGCGTTTCCACTTTTTAAAGCAATTCCCTTTTTTAATCGTTTTGCGTTGGTTACAAACAAGTCGTCTCCTACAATCTGTATTTTGTGTCCCAATTCTTTTTGAAATTTGGAAAAATTGTCAAAATCATCATCTGAAAAAGGGTCTTCAATGGAAATAATAGGATATTTCTCTACAAGAGTTTTATAATATGAAAAAAGTTCATCTATTTTAACTATTTGATTTTTTTTAGGAAATTTATATCCATTGTTGCCGTCATTCCATTCTCCGGCAGCAACATCCAAACAAATAAAAACATCTTTTCCCGCTCTGTACCCTGCTTTTTCTATTGCATCAGTTATTAATTCAAGTGCCTGCTCATCTTTCTCAAGTGTTGGAGCAAATCCGCCTTCGTCACCGACTGCTGTTGACAAACCTTGTGATTTCAATAAAGCTTTCAATTGAGAATAAATTTCCGTACCCATTTGCATAGCCTCATTAAAGGATTTTGCTCCCGAAGGAAATATCATAAATTCCTGAATTTCCACGTTATTGTCGGCATGTGCTCCTCCGTTTAGTATATTCATCATAGGCACAGGTAAAACACAAGAATTTATCCCACCTAAATATTTATATAAATCCATTTTAAATACTTTTGCTGCAGCTTTTGCACAAGCTAAAGATACCGCTAAAATAGCGTTTGCACCGAGTTTACTTTTATTTTCTGTTCCATCAAATTTAATCATTGTGTAATCTATTTCAGACTGATTTGATACATCTAAACCTCTGATAATATCATTTATTTTAGTATTTATATTGCCTAAAGCTTTGCTGACTCCTTTGCCACTGTATGTATTGCCATTATCTCTTAATTCAATTGCTTCATGTTTTCCGGTTGATGCCCCTGACGGAACACAAGCCCATGCCTTAATGCCCGATTCAAGCATAATTTCGGCAGAAACAGTGGGGATGCCCCTTGAATCAAAAATTTGATGTCCTATAACTTTTTGAATTTTAGTTCCATTCATATAAACACCTTTCCTCTTTTACATTAAATATTTTTAAGATAATACAGATTCAATCTAATAAAAAAATCATAACATATAAAAATAAAAAGCTAAAGATTATTTAGTCGAAAAATACAAAAACTATTCTTAAAAGCAAATAAACCATAAGAAGATTAATCAAACAGGAAAATATATTTTCGGAAATAGGACATTTTAAATTATTATTCGTCTTGAATTCGTTAATGAGGTTCAAATAAAATCCTTTTGTAAATACTTAATAGTGAAATACCTTTAAATTCGCTTACTTGCTTTTTATGTTTTGGGTATGGAGACTCTCCTTTTCTTCAAATCGCTATATAAAGCCTGTGGTACCCTATAAAGACATGAAATAAAAAATCTTAAAGCCAAATATATGTAACTGAATTTATAAATTTTATAAATATCTTTTTCTATGAGAAATGATTTTATTAATTTTAATGAGTGCAGATAGCTATTCAATTGGTCGAAAGACATAGAATTCGTCAAACTAAAATTATGTTTTCTATAATAATATAAAAAATCATCTATAATGACTATTTTATGTGAAAAATAAAACGCTTTCAAAGTAAATATCATATCTTCAAAACATTTATTTTCAAAAAAAAGATTATTTTGTAATATTATATCCCTTTTAAATATTTTATTCCATAGAAAAAAGTGCAAATTGGTATCCTTAATAAGAGTGCCTATAATATTGACGGAATTGTATTTCCCCGGTCTATGATTAAATAAGCATTTTCTGATATAAATTTTTTTATTTGAATTTTTTTTACCTTTTTCCTTTATATAATAATATTTACAGCAAGCAATATCAGCATTACATTTCTTTATATTTTTATACATAACTTCTAAAAAATTCGATTCAATAAAGTCATCACTATCTAAAAAGAAAATATATTCTCCCCGGGCATGTTCAAGGCCTATGTTTCTGGCGAAAGATACTCCATTGTTTTTTTGCAAATTTACTATTTTTATATAATTAAATTTATCCGTATACTCATTTGCTATTTTTAAAGAGCGGTCCGTTGACTTATCGTCTATAATTATTATTTCAAAACTTTTCATAGTCTGGACTATAACAGAATCAAGACATTTTTTTAAAAACGTTTCACTATTATACATCGGGATTATTATGCTTATTTTAGGTATAAAACCCTTATCTATATTACACAAATTTTATCCCTCCGTTTCATAAAAATATTTACAGAAAATTTATTTATATCCAAAAAATTTGAAAAATAACCACATATTTATTAAAACAAAATGGGAAACACCTCACAAAGATTATATATTGACAATGCATCTCCGGCTTTTTGTTGTTATATAATTAAAAATATATCAACAGATTTTATTTAAATTTTATAGACACCTTTTGTGCTGTGTTTTCAATATTACAATCGTATACAATCTCCGTCCAATCGGATTAGAGATATTTAAAAGATTAGAGAACTATCATTTTTCAAATAGACACTAAGAAATATTTATTGTATATGTTCCTTTATCCTGCTTCTTTGATATTCTTGAAAACGGAAATGATATCAATATAGTAAAAAAATATGTTATTATACGCCATAAAAGTACAGCAGGTTTAATTGTCTGGTCTGTGAAAAAAAAACCAAAAAATATTAAAAAGCCTCCTTCGGCAGCACCGGAGCCTCCGGGAAGGGGCATAAACGCCGATATAACAGATACAAATGCCTGAGATGCAATCATATCAAAAACCTTTGCACCATGAAACTGAAATGAGCGATATATACAGTATGGGACCACAAACATACAAGTTATTTGCATAGCAGTTAAAACATAAGATTCCAAAACAAGAGTCTGATTTTTATATAACCGGCTATTATTTAAATGGAAATATTCCAATTGAGACTTTATATTTTCCATTTTTTTATCCTTATTTTTTATAATTCTTAATCTTGACAGATATTCAAAAATTTGTGAAATTATCCTGTAAGTCAAATTTTTATTGAACGAAAAAAGTAAAATTATTATTATTACGAATGCTTGCGAACAAAATCCAAAAATCAGAATCCCTCGCATAAGGTGCATTATCTCGCCTTTAAAAAGATGCGATTTAAAAAAAATTGCCAAAGCACTATATATAGTTATTGTAGATTGGTAGACTAAAAACTTTTGAACCAAAGCTGAAGTAGCCCGCCCAGGGTCAAGACCCTTTTGAGACATAGAATAAACTTGCATGGGCTGACCTCCGGAAGCCCCGGGTGTAACTGCACTGAAAAATTGTCCAACCATACAACATTTAAAAGCATCTTTAAATGAATAAAACTGCTTATCGGTATTTACAAAACGAAAGATTAGAAAGGCATCAATCAAAATATTTAAAAAATGGCATATTACCGCTGTTATAAGCCATCTTTTATTAAATTGTTTAGCACTTTTAATTAAATCCAACAGACCGTTTTCGGAAACACAGAAATATACAAGCATAGAAACTGAAAGCAACAGCATTAATATATTAAAAATTGATTTTTTATCAAAGGGTCTTTTCATTTTCATTCTCCCAAATTTTCTCTGCTTTTCCACAAAGAAGGCGAACATGTAACAAACCACATTAATTCAAATATATTATTAATATAATACACTGATTTTTCCCAAAGTCAAGCAATTTCCGCCCATAGGGGTAAAAATCAATTTTGATTCAAAATTTTTAAAATGGTGCGAAAAGCAAGATTACACTTCATGTAAAACCAATTTGAAACATTAAAAAACTGATATTTTTATAAATATAATATCAAAATTTGCAAATTTTTTCCATTTTTAATTTATCCGTAACCCAATATTTTGCCTTTTACTTAAGAGTATTTTTTGATTTCGCATAAGATCTAATTAAATAATTTATCTAAAATTAATTGGCCTGTCACACGAAATTTTTTAGAATAAATTTGGCGTATTCTTCAAAAAAATACAATGTAAATTCCACAAAAAATCTGAAAGACTATAGCTGTTCCGGTTTAAAATAATTTCATGACAGTTTTAATAAAAAATCTCTCAGCTTTATAAATATCGTGCTACTTTGATTATATTTTATTATTCTGCTAAAAATTAAAAATATATGAAATTGGTTAAGCATCAAATCTAAATACTTCTTTACTGCCCAAAGTTATTACTTTGGGCGATTTTGAATCGAAATAGCTATAAAGAGCTATTTTTTTCAGTTTGCGGTTCCCTCACTTCATCTATGAATTGGATAAAATATATAGTTTGTTTTATTTTTCAGACAAGGCCTAGTCTTGTAGAGATAAGCCAGACCATACTTTATTTATAAAGCTGTAAGATTTTTTATTAAAGAAAGTGGCTTATCCATACTTCTTAACTTCTACACAGCCAGAAACTAGCCCCCTATCTTAGAGTCTCCACTATTTCCGGAAGTTTTATTTTCATTGGTAAGGCGAGAAACACTTTCTCTCATAGACCTAAGATTATTTGTAAATTCAGTTCTAAATCCTAAAAGCCCTTTAATCGTATTTTCCTTTATAGCGTCTATCATAGCATCAAACATGTCGAAACCTTCCACGCGGTAATCAACAATCGGGTCTCTTTGTCCATATGCTCTAAGATTAATTCCCCTCTTAAGCTCTTCCATAGCATCAATATGATCCATCCATTGTTCATCTACATTCCTAAGTAATACCATTCTTTCAAGATTTCTCATAGATTTTTCTCCGAGAGTCTCTTCTATGTTCTTATACTCCTCGTTACATTTATTTACTATAATTTCTGAAATTTGTTCCGGTGTAATCGTGTCCATTTCATCGAGGTCAAATTTTAACTCATCGCCACTTAAAAGCCATCCTCTATAATAATCCGTAAGTCCCTCTAAATTCCAATGTTCTCTCGGCGTTCCAGGCATGATATACGAATTTACAATCTTATTGACGGATTCCACAATCATATTCTTAATCTGATCCTGCACACTGTCTCCATCGAGAACTTTATCTCTTTGACTGTATATAATTTCGCGTTGTCTACTAAGTACATCATCGTACTGAAGAACACTTTTTCTTATGGCAAAATTTCTTCCCTCTATTTTTCTTTGTGCAGATTCAATAGATTTAGTAAGCATTTTTGCTTCAAGCGGAGTATTTTCATCGACATTTAGTTTTTCCATAAACTTTTTCATTTTTTCTCCGCCGAACAACCTCATCAATTCATCATCTAAAGATAAGAAAAATCTACTTTTACCGGGGTCACCCTGACGTCCAGCTCTTCCTCTGAGCTGATTATCGATTCTTCTTGATTCATGACGTTCCGTTCCTATAATATACAGTCCGCCAACCTCTTTTACTTCTTCGGCTGATTTATTTATGGAATCTTTATATTTATTATAAAGCTCTATATATTTACGCCTCGCTTCCAGTATATCTTCATCATCTGTTTCAGAGTAGCTGTTGGACTCATTAATAGCTTCATCACTAAATCCAAGTTCCCTTAGTTCGGTTTTTGCCAGATATTCAACATTTCCGCCAAGCATAATATCCGTTCCGCGTCCTGCCATATTTGTCGCAATCGTTATGGCACCTTTTTTACCGGCCTGTGCAATTATTTCAGCCTCTCTTTCGTGGTATTTAGCATTTAAAACTTCATGTTTTACGCCCTTTTCTTTAAGCATAGAACTTAAAAGTTCCGACTTTTCTATCGATATCGTTCCCACAAGCACAGGCTGTCCCTTTTCATGGCTTTCTATAATTTCGTCTATAATAGCATTAAATTTCCCTGATTCTGTACTGTAAACGACATCCGGACAATCTTCTCTGAGAAGTGGTTTATTAGAAGGAATTTCTACAACATCCAACTTGTATATCTCCCTAAATTCCGGTTCTTCAGTCATTGCAGTACCTGTCATTCCCGAAAGTTTGCTGTAAAGGCGAAAATAATTTTGGAAAGTTATCGATGCAAGTGTTTTAGATTCTCTTTCTATTTTGACATCTTCTTTTGCTTCTATTGCCTGATGAAGCCCATCATTATAGCGACGCCCATACATAAGACGTCCTGTAAATTCATCTACAATTATGACTTCGCCATCTTTAACAACGTAATCTATATCCTTTTGCATCACTCCATGTGCCTTTATAGCCTGATTTATATGATGCTGTATAGATATATTTCCCGGGTCGGTAAGATTTTCTATATTAAAATATTTTTCTGCTTTTTCCACTCCTGCGGGAGTCAAAGTTGCGGTTTTTGCCTTTTCGTCAACAATATAATCAGAATCTTTAAAAAGTTCATCATTGTCCTCTTTGGCATTTATTTCCGCTACCTTTACAGCTGTTAAAGTTTTTGCAAATCCGTTCGCTACCGTATAAAGCTCTGTAGATTTATCTCCTTCTCCGGAAATAATAAGAGGTGTTCTGGCTTCATCTATTAAAATAGAATCAACTTCATCCACTATTGCAAAAAAATGCCCACGTTGAACTTTTGCGGATTTATATGAAACCATGTTATCCCTAAGATAATCAAATCCCAATTCATTATTTGTTGCATATGTGATGTCACATCTGTAAGCTTCCGCTCTCTTTGATTTATCCATACTATGGGTAACCAGCCCAACGGAAAGACCGAGAAAGCGATAAAGTTTTCCCATCCATTCTGAGTCACGCTTTGCAAGATAGTCATTTACCGTAACAATATGGACACCTTTCTCAGTCAATCCGTTAAGGTATGCAGGCAGAGTAGCAACAAGTGTTTTTCCCTCGCCCGTTTTCATTTCGCTTATTCTGCCTTGATGAAGAATAATTCCACCGAGAATTTGTACCGGAAAATGCTTCATCCCCAAAACTCGGTCAGAGGCTTCTCTGCATACGG
>CAQJOC010000001.1:14659-38743 GCA_948815685.1 uncultured Eubacteriales bacterium
TTCGCCGTTTTGAAGACGCTCTTTAAGTACATTAGTCTGATTGGCAAGTTCCTCGTCAGACATATTCAAATATTTTTCCTCTAAATCCAAAACTTTATTACAAAGCGGCCTTATTCTTTTTATTTCGCGTTTGCTGTAATTTCCAAATAAAAATTTTAAAAAGCTCATATTTTTACACCTCTTATTATTAAATTCTGTATTTATGGAATTTAAAATATAAACAATTATTATATAATAATAAAGGTTTATGAATTAAATATCAAGGCTTTTTAGAGATATTTAATTTTTTTATTTAAAAATTATTTATATTTTTTACTTTTTAAATCTTTTCAATATAAAATATTTTAATAGAGTATATTAATAAAACAAAATCCACAAAACAAAATAAAAAATATCCTACCGAGGTCTACGTAAACCAATTTTGATTCAATACCCCATAAAATGGTAAGAAAATCAAAAATATGATAAAACATAATTTTATAGATAACCTTTTTAGGATATAACTCGAATTTAAAATATTTAATTAGGGCTTGTCTGAAAAATAAAACAAACCATATATTTAGCTAATTCATAGATGAGCTGAAGCTGGTGACTCGTATGGGAATCGAACCCATGTTACCGGCGTGAGAGGCCGGTGTCTTAACCGCTTGACCAACGAGCCTTAAACAAGTTTATTGTAGATTAAAAATATATTTATGTCAAGATAAATTTTTAGTTCCACATTTTTCAAATCAGTTTACTATAATTGGTTTAAACTGTTTTAGTTCTAAACATAAATTCAGTGGGAACTCTTTTGCTTTTTTGAAATTTATGCTAAACTTATTAAAATGTAACATCTTGAATAAGGCAGTGATTTTATTGGCTACAAATTTTGCAGTCTCACTTTCAAGTATAATCAGGGAACTTGACCTAAATGAAATTTTTATGCCATGCGACCCTGATAGTGTACTCGTCAAATCGGTTGAAATTAACCGCATGGGACTTGAACTAATCGGGACACTGGATGATTTTGATTGTAACAGAATACTAATTATGGGTCAGAGTGAAAAAATTTTTCTTTCCACGCTTACATCCAATGAAATTTACAAATCCATTGAAATGATTTTATGCCTTAGACCACCTGCCTTACTTATAACAAGGGGAATAAAACCTTTGACGGAAATACTGGATATTGCCAAAAAATATTCTATCCCGATAGTTATATCGCAAGAAGTAACCTCTGATGTTATATCTAATTTAGTCGCCTTTTTGAATACACATTTAGCCCCGATGATTACTCGTTCCGGAGGTCTGATGAATGTACATGGTGAAGGAATATTGATGATTGGTGAAAGTGGAGTTGGAAAAAGTGAAACGGCTATTGAACTTCTAAATCGTGGTCACAAGCTTATTGCAGACGATGCAGTGGAAATCAGAAGAATGTCAAAAAATACTCTTGTAGGTTCTGCTCCGGATAATATCCGTCATTTTATAGAAGTAAGAGGAGTGGGAATAATAAATGCAAGAAGAATTTTTGGAATAGGAGCCGTTAAGATTTCGGAAAATATTGACATGGTAATAAATTTAGAAGCGTGGAAAGATAATAAAACATATGATCGTATGGGGTCCGATACTTATACCGAAATTTTAAACGTAAAAATTCCGTTTATCACAATTCCGGTAAGAACCGGACGAAATCTTGCAGTTATAATAGAAATTGCAGCAATGAATAATCGTCAGAAAAAAATGGGGTATAATGCCGCAAGAGAATTATTCATAAATTTAGGTATGGAATATCCTAAAGTTGAACCTGAGATGGAAAAGTGTATTTGGGATGTTTAGAGTTTATTTGCGTATTTTAGAAGAAAATATAGTTTATGAGGTGTGATAAAATGAAAATAATTGCAGATACCCATTGCCACACAATAGCTTCCACGCATGCATACAGTACAATAATGGAAAATATTCATGAAGCAAAAAAACAAGGTCTTTATGCATTAGCTGTAACAGACCATTCTGAAAATACGCCGGGTTCCCCCGGGACTTGGTATTTTGATAATTTAAAGACTCTCCCACGAGAAGTAGAAGGAATAAAAATTCTTAGGGGAGTTGAGGCGAATGTTTTAGATGCAAAAGGCGGGATTGATATCCCAAAAGATATAAATGTTCCGTTTGACTGGGTAATTGCCTCCATACATGACGTTACGTATTCAGGTAAACATGGTATAGAAGAATGTACACAGACATGGCTGAATATAAGTAAAAATCCATACGTAAATGTTATAGGACATAGCGGACTGGCTTCATTTGTTTACGATTATGAAAAAGTTATACCGGAATTCGGCAGAAACGGGAAATTAGTTGAGATAAACAACAGTTCATTTTATGTAAGAAAAGGGTCTGAAAAAAATTGTAAAAAAATTGCGGAAATCTGTAAAAAGTATGAAGTAAGTATAGTGGTAAACTCTGATTCGCATTTTTGTACACAAGTAGGGAAATTTGATAAAGCACTAGAGCTTTTGAATGAAGTAAATTTTCCGGAAAATTTAATAATAAATGCTGATGAAAAAAGATTTGAGAAATATTTAAGAGAATATACAAAATTTTTTACAATTTAAAATTATGGCGGTGTTTAGAAATTTGCTTAAATACGATAAACTGTGTGAAGATTTTTCAAAACAAGGATGTAAAATCCTAAAAGATGAGCCTTTATCTAAATATACAACTTTTAAGATTGGAGGTCCCGCTGATTTATTTATCGAAGTTAATAAAACTTCTCAACTTTATGGTATAATTAAGCTTATTAAAGATAATGACATTGATTTTTTTATAATAGGAAACGGTTCTAATCTTCTTGTTTCGGATAAAGGGTTTCGTGGCGTTGTAATAAAGCTTTCAGGAGATTTTAATCAAATCAAACTTTTACCCGATAATAAAATTTCGTGTGGATGTGGGGCATCATTGGCACAAGCTTGTATGTTTGCACTTAAAAATAATTTGTCCGGACTGGAATTTGCGTGGGGAATACCGGGGTCTTGCGGCGGAGCAATTTATATGAATGCAGGAGCATATAATAATGATATCTCAAATTTAGTTAAATCCAGTAGTTTTATGACACCGGAAGGCGAAATAAACACGGTATTCCATAAATCTTCTGATTTTTCATATAGAAAAAGCTTTTACACGGATACAAATTATATTGCTTTATCTATGGTTTTACAGCTTAAATTAGGGAATAAAAAAGATATACAAGATAAAATGCATACAAATATAACAAACCGAAAATTGAAGCAACCATTGGATTTTCCAAATTGCGGAAGCGTATTTAAGCGACCGGGGAACGGTTATTACGCAGGTGCCTTAATAGAAAAGTGTGGGCTAAAAGGAAAATCTTTCGGAGGTGCTATGGTAAGTCCCAAACATGCGGGATTTATTATAAATACAGGGAATGCCACTTGTTCCGATGTTGTAAATTTAATACATTATATTAAAAAAAGTGTAAATGAAAAATTTGGGATTTTACTTGAATGTGAAGTTAAAGCTCTTGGAAAAGTTAACTTATGAGAACTCTCTTATATTTATAAGATGAGCTATCCCAGGAATGCTTTCTCCTTGCTGTGCCGATGTCAGGGACATTAATGCTCCGGTTGCAACAAATAGAATATTTCTGAGTTCTTTATTTTTTAATTTTTTCAATATAACGGAACAAAGTATTGAAGCAGAACACCCACATCCTGACCCACCTGCATGTACATCCTGATTATTTCTGTCATAAATCATTAATCCGCAGTCATCATGATTCCCGGAAATATCAATCCCATCTTTTTGAAGAAGTTCTAAAAGTAGCTTTTTCCCTATTTCACCTAAATCTCCTGTAAGTATTAAATCATAATCTGCCGGAGACGTTGATGTATCCTCAAAAAAATCTTTAAGAGTTCTCGCTGCTGCCGGAGCCATGGCTGCCCCCATATTAGCTTGGTCTTTAATTCCTAAATCCGTTATTCTGCCTATGGTGACGTGTTAAACATGGGATTTTCCATTTTCACTGCTAAGTATCAAAGATCCGGATGCAGTTGCCGTCCATTGAGCTGAAGGGGACCTTTGCCCACCATAATCAAGAGGAAATCGAAATTGCCTTTCAGCAGAACAAAAATGTGAGGATGTAACAGCGATACATCTTTGTGCGGCTCCCGAATCTACCATTATTGCAGCCATAGCAAGTGTCTGTGCCATAGTAGAGCACGCACCATATTGCCCTAAAAATGGAATTCCTAAGTCCATTAATCCAAATGTTGAAGAAATGCATTGATTTAATAAGTCTCCGGCAAAAATATAATTAATTTGACTTGAATCTAAATTAGCTTTTTTCAATACGCCTTGTACGGCTTCGAGTTGCAGTTGTGCTTCAGCTTTTTCCCATGACGATTGTCCAAGATAGCTGTCTTCAAAAATTTTATCAAAATGCTTTCCTATTGGTCCGTCACCTTCTTTTTTCCCCACTACGGAACAAAATTCTTCTATATTTGTTTTTTTCGTCATTTTCAATGTATATCTTCCGATTTTTTTAGGCATAACTGTCCTCCAAAATTATAATTTATTATATTATTTCCTATAATCTAAAATAAAATGCATATATAATGTAAAAAATAATGCATAAATTTCCTCTAATAATAAGACACAATCTGCTCAAAATATAATTGGAGGGTTTGAAAAGATAATAAGTGAATAACAATAAAAGATATAAATAAAAATATAAAGATAAAAAGATAAAAATAAAAAATTTGATTTTCTAACCTTCCATATCTAAAGGAAGTCATAGGTCAAGATGAATTCCTAAAACTCAAAATTTATAAGGAGTGTGAAAAATTATGGCAAACAAAAGTAAAGCTTCAATACCTGAAGCAAAGGAAGCTCTCAATAAGTTTAAAATGGAAGCAGCCAATGAGGTTGGTGTAAACTTAAAGAACGGCTATAATGGTCATTTAACAGCCAGAGAAGCAGGTGCTGTTGGTGGACAGATGGTCAAAAAAATGATTCAACAATATGAAAAGAACATGAAATAATTAAATCCCACAAGTGAATTAGCTTTAAGTGGTAAACAAAAAGTAGGCATGCAAAAAAGTATGTCTACTTTTTGTATGATGAAAACCACGCGATAGTAGCGTGGTTCTATAAAGCTTAAGCGATGAAAAAAACCTAAAGTGCTAAACTGAGAATAAGCTGGCAGCTTATAGAAATAGCAAATTAGGAGGAATTAAGATGCAAGAGCAAAATAACCCTATGAACAGTTTAGCACATACAAAGTGGAATTG
Organism: uncultured Eubacteriales bacterium; assembly: GCA_948815685.1. GTDB lineage: Bacteria > Bacillota > Clostridia > Oscillospirales > Acutalibacteraceae > CASPLG01. The sequence continues at coordinate 19,951 of CAQJOC010000001.1, forward strand.
TAAATATCATATAGTGTTTACCCCCAAAAATATAGGAGGAAAGTGTTTTATGAAGAAAAAAGGGCAGATATAAGAGAAATAACAAGAACACTATGTCAGTGGAAAGGAGTAGAGATAATAGAGGGGGAGATATGTCCGGATCATATACATTTATTGTTGAGTATACCACCTAAAATGAGTATATCAGGTTTTATGGGATATTTGAAAGGAAAAAGTAGTCTAATGATATTTCAGAGATACGGAAATATGAAATTTGCATATAGGAATCGAGAATTTTGGTGCAAAGGATATTACGTAGATACAGCAGGGAAAAATACAAAGATGATAAGAGAGTACATAAAGAATCAACTAAAACAAGATAAAGAAAGCGATCAGTTAAGTTTTTATGATCCAAGAGACCCTTTTAAGGGTAGCAAGTAACAGATGCATGGCTGCCAGGCCAATAAAAGAGCCACTTGTGGCTTGCCGGTAGTATTAGGGCTTTGCCCGAAAATGAAATACCACCCGCTATGCGGGTGGATCTTTATTGAAGCTTAAGCGAAAATAAACCCCCAGTTTTACTGGGGGAATAAAAATGCTTTAGCTTCAAGCATCGAGCGTAGCGAGATATTAACTTTCAAATTTAAATTATAGGACAATATAGCGTTAAAAGATAAATTGTCCGTTTACGGACAGTAGGGCAAATTATGCAAAAGAAAGAATATTCAGTACCTCTCGAGAGGTCGCTAGTATTATGCCCTTTTAGGGCTGGTGCATACTACCAGTTTCACTGGTGGTTTTGATTTTTATATACATTCTCACTAAAAAGATTTTTCATAATTATATGCTTTTGAGTGCTTCAGGATAAAGTTTCAGCAAAATGTTGGTATAATTTTTACTCATTTTATGCATTATATTTGTTGACTCTTGTCTTACCTTATTTATATCATCTCCGAAACGTCGGAGTTCCCTGCAAAATAGGCGAATCAAATATGCTTCTTCGTCTTTTTGTAGATTAAATCCTAATATTTCAGGTAACCCTTTATCAAAAATACGTTTTACCCACATAGATTTTATATCCTTAATACTTTTTTGTTCAAAAACTTCTTTTGATTCATTTACTAAAGACCTAATCTGATTCATTTTAGTTGGTTTTAAATAGGTATTTTTAAATTTTACTCTTGGAACATTTGTATCAGGTTTATTTAGATTTTGAGTTTTGTCCTTATTAGAAGAATCTTGATTTAAGTTATATGCAGACTTATCATTGACTTTTTCGTTTTGTTTATTGTGAGAAATTTTCTTAGCTATAAATATTCCGGCTACACTTAATCCTGCAACGCTAATTGCACTAAGAACAGCAGTGATAATAGTCTGAACTTTATTTAACAATTTGTATGCTCCTTTAATAAATTTTTCTACAATATTTGTCAAAGGAATTAACGTATTATATTTTATATGGTTGTTTACAAATTTCCACGTTAATCTTCTAATTACAACCTTTTTATTATAACATATTTATAACAATTTGTCAATTTATTATTAAAAACTTCTTTGAAAAAATATTGCAATAATTAAAAAAGGCGAAATTTTTCTTAAATTTACATTTTTTCGAATTGTTTTTCTATAAATTCTTTTTTAGGGCCTTAACTTAATTGTCTAAAATATATCAATATTTAACCAAATATATAAAAATTTTATATATTTATAGGAATATATAGATAAAAATGTGAAAAACTAATCATGTTCACCTAAAAATGTGACATAAATTACTAAACAACAATAAGGAGGTAAAATATGAAAGCTACAGGTATAGTTAGAAGAATAGATGACCTCGGAAGAATAGTAATACCTAAAGAAATACGCAGAACCCTCCGAATAAGGGAGGGAGACCCGTTAGAAATCTACACAGATGCTAATGGTGAGGTAATCTTTAAAAAATATTCTCCTATTGGAGAAATGTCACCATTCGCATCACAGTATGCAGAAGTTTTATATAAGGCCACAGCTATGCCAACATTAATATCTGACAGAGACCACATTGTAGCTGCTGCCGGAGTTCCTAAAAAAGAATTTTTGGAAAGACGAATAACTCAGCCTCTTGAAGATTTAATGGAATCCAGAAACAGTTTTTCTGCTTTTTCGTCAAAAGACCAAAATTTCAGGCCTATAGAAGGAATAGAAAAAACTGCCAGTTTGATATATCCGATTATTGCAGCTGGAGATGTGACCGGAGCGGTAATTATGCTTTCTAATACTGAGGTAAAAGATGAAACGACAATAGAATCAAATACAAAGCTTGCTCAAACTGCCGCAACATTTCTTGGAAAACAAATGGAAGAGTAGTTTTATTGGCTTAAAATATAAATAAAATATCTATACTGTTTTTTATTTATAATTATAGAAATATGTTTTATCAGTTGTTAATATAAATTCCTAAAAGGGAGGTTGCCGATGATTTTTTAATGTTATTATGAAAAAGCCGGCAACCTAAATTTATTTTTTACATATAGACAACAAATAGATTTGTTCAATCACTAGATATAATTTCAAAGAAAGTTCTAATTAAAGGATAGATAAAAAAAGAGGGAAAACTAATCACGAAGGAGTAATTAGTTTTCCCAACTCTTTTCATTTCTTGTCTGTTATTTTATGAAAATTTTCAATATTTTTTTGCTTGTCTGGCTTTCTAATAATTAATCGTATATATGTGTTAATTTTAATTGCCTATTCATATTTTTATTTTACCACTGCGGTGCTGCCTTTAAAATTTTTCGTATAAATATAAACTATGGCCTGTTCACACGAAAAACTCCACAGTAAAATTACTAAGTTTTTAAGGTCATAAAACACCCTTTGCTCAAAAAAGCCATTTAGTCTTCTAAAATTTTTGTGAAATTTCTATTATATGTTTTTGAAAACACGTTAAATTTTATTCTAAAAATTTTCGTGTGAACAGGCCCTAAGGGAACACCGCACAAAAGACATCTATAAAGCTGGGAGACTTTTTCACTTTCAAATTTTTTATTAAAACTGTCATAAGATTATTTGAAACTAAAACAGCTATATTATTAAAAATATATTTAGAAAACCTATTTAAAGTTTTATAAATAATTTTTATGCGGTGATTTCTATATTTTTTGCATTACTTTAAGTAAATGGTCACGCTATTCCACAACCTGTTTGATTAGCTGGGGTTGACTTTTTATTTGGACTATGATTTGTGGACGATCCAAGAGACACGCTTGTTACTGTACGATGACCAGTTTTAACCTTTTCAAACTCTTGGGGTGCCCCAATTATTAATGCTTTCTTAGGATTTGAATTCGTATTAGGTGGTAAATTAGGCCCCGGAACCGCATTTGCTGCTGGTGCCCCAGCATTTTTCCCTTTATTCCACCATTCATAGGCATTATTATATTTATTCATAACCCAATTTTTTGCTCCAATAGCTTTATTTATACACCAATTACCGCCATGGTCAAGTACAAAATTTAGCGGAACACTAGCCAAATTTTTTGCATCATTATAAACACGTTTTGTGCTGTTACCAACCATCTTTTTTGCTCCATCATAAATACCTGCCCCAAAGTTTTCAACAGTTTCACGTGCAGAAAGTCCGGTTTTATAAGCTCCCGATTCTTGGTTATCTTCAGAATGCTTATTTATTTGAGATTCAGAACTTTCTTTACTTTCTTTTTTAAATGTTTTTAATTTAGGGTCTAATGCCGCTTTATTTTTATTTTCTGATTTTGAATTTATATTATGTTGATTGAAATTCTGTTCAGTAAAGTCTTCTTTTTGAGACTTTGTTGGAGAATTCATTTGTTTATTTTTATTCTTTTCCAAAAAGATAGCTCCTCCTGAAGAGGCGACAGTAATAAGCATTAAAAAAAAACCTACAATTATTCCCTCATGCATTATTAATCATCCTTTCATTTTATAATAGCCTTAATAAACTTTAATTATTATTTTTTTTGAAAAATTTAGGCAGAGAATGTTCGCACAAGATGAAACATCACAAATAAAAGCTAAATATAAAATTTAAGTTGTTTGCTTACAAAAAATAAACTTAACTTTATTCCGATGTTTGTATAACATTCTATCATATTTACAAGGTAATTTTCGAATTAATTTTATTGTGGTAACAAGAATAAAATTTAGAGAAGTCATCAAGTTTCATTTCCTTCGTAAGCTTTAACTTTGAAAAAGATAAAATATTAACGAAACACTTGTCTAGAGCCGAACATATGAATTAAAGTGTTGGCGGCATCTAATTTACTACTTTTGATAATTAGGAAAATTCACATTTTATGCAATTATTTTTTATCATAGAATAAAAACAAAGAAAATGCCAAAAAACGTTAAAAAATTTTTTTGAATTTCCGTTTTTAAAATTATTTAATAGATCTCAAAAAACCACGGGCTTCAACATCAGGTATTTGAATTGTGATAGAAAAGCTATTGTGTGAGAAAGTAATTCATCAAATTTTCACGATATAGCAAATAATATTTACTTATTACAAAAGGATCACTTATATAAAATTATATGTTTATAAAAAAATTCCGTGAGGCAACCAACTGTATAGATACATTTCTGTTAGCGTATTATCAAAAAAATTAATTTTAATGTGATAACCATCCTTATACATTAAAATTATTTAAAATGGGTCTGGCAAAGATTATAAGCTACCTTAGTAACCTGTGAAATTATTACTTCTTTTTCTAAATATACATATTTTATTTAGATATCTCTGAATACAAATCTTAGTCTAAAATTTAATTAATTCTGCTAATTGGCCTATGATAAACACTACTACTGTAGATGATAATGCAACTGTCAAAAGTCCCTGTCCGAGATATGCCAGCAAAACCGCAACTATAAATCCTGATATACAAGCAAAAGTATTAGGAGTACATGTAAAAATTTCTGGAATCGTCATGGAAGTCAAGACCGCATAAGGAACATATTCTAAAAAAGATTGTAAAAATTTGCTTTTTATTTTTCCTTTACAGAAAACGAGCGGTAACATCCTAATCAAATACATAACTAATGCACAAATAAAGATTATTATAACTAATTTTGAATAGTTCATTATTGTTCCTCCTCTTTATTAATAGGAAATAGCAATGCTCCTACCAATGATGCCATAACTGTGCATATTATGATTATCCATCCGGAAGAAAGCCAATTCTTTATAACCGGGGTACATTCCATAACTACGCTTAATAATACGGAAATCATAACTACATATAACACAGGTTTTGAAGCTTTTAAAGCAGGAACAATTATAGCTATAAACATTGCATATATTATTATTCCCATAGCGGTACTTATCGATAAAGGCATAATATCAGTAAATAAAGTCCCTATTAATGTTCCCAAAGCCCATGAAATATATGGTAAGGTTGCTATTCCAAAAAGATAGGAGGACTTTAAGTTTCCTTTCTGCTGTGTCACAATAGCAAATATTTCATCCGTATTGAAAAATGAGAAAAACATTCTTTGAAATATTCCCATATCAGGGTCTAGGCGTTGTGACAAAGCAAGAGATAAAAGCACATATCTACAATTAACTATAAAAATTGTAAGTGCATATGTAAACAAAACCATTTCTCCGCCTTGTATGAGATTAAGAATTGCGAATTGACCGGACCCTGTATATGTAAGGCAACTCATTAATTGACTAAGCCACAGTACAAGCCCTGTTTTTGCAGCAGCAACTCCACACGCAAAAGCGACAGGAAAATATCCTAAAGCAATGGGTAGCCCATCTTTTAATCCTCTTTTAAAATCACTTTTTGATTCGACCGCACTTTCTTTCATAAAGCATTCCACCTTAATTTAGAATCTTTCTATTAATGTATTCTATAATTATATATATTTTTTGTCAATTTATAAGTCATAAAATTATAACATAAAATATCTGAATAAATAAAAATTTAAAAAAGCGAATGAGAAGCAGACACAGTTATTATCTTCAAGAGAGTTTGCACAAAATAATGCATCAAAAATAAGCAAATGAGCCCAAAATCCATGGATATAATACTGAGTTTTTATTAAAAAAGTAAAATTTTATATAAAGAGAATTTTTAAGAAAATATTTCGCAATTGGTATATAAAAAATAATATTTAATAAAATTATTTATAAAATATTGACATAAATAGGATAATATGATATAAAACAAACATATATCATAGGCTAAAACAGATAAAATTATAATAACAAATAGAGTAAAGAAAGGAGTGTATTAATAATGGAAAATAAAAAGGATAAATCTTTCAAGCAGAAGAAACTACAAAAAAGGTTTGAACCTGTGGAAAATGAAGCAAAAAAACTTAAATTTAAATTTAAAGAGCTTGAAGAAAGTATCAAGAAAATGCAATCTTCAAGCACTGATGCCGATAAAGCATCTTCAGATGTTAAAGAAAATGCTAAAGATACATCAGATACTGAGACTGTTGCCGAGAGCTTGGCAAAAGTATATATAGGAAGCCGTGAATATAATAACGCTGTTGATCAAGTGAAGGCAATATCTTCAGAAATGACGGATGTATTGCTTGATTTAGAGGATAAATCGGTAGAAATAATTGAAGATTTTTTCGGAGAAAAAAAGCATAGTCGTTCCAGAGATGAGATAAATAAATTGATTAATTTTTCACAATGTCAGCGAAGTTTTTTATCGCTTTTAATAGTGGTGGTTTCTAACCCTCAAAAAAATTACTTAGGATCTCTCAAAGCATTGCATAAAAAAACTACTGCTTCATATAAAAGGCTACTAAGATCAATAAAAAGAGTTAAAGAGGGTGACACTGCCGGGGGGAAATGTAAAGTAATTACTAAAGAGATGGCTGATGTTTTGATGCAGGGATGTTCTTCGGTATATTTAGTGCTTATAAAACTTAATCAAAATCTTAGCCAAACGTCAGAAAATTCTTCAAACGGACACCAATTAGCTTTAAAAGACATTTCGGTTCATTTAAGAAAAATAGTAGAAATACAAAATGGGTTGCCGGAAAATGTCTCTGATGCTGAGATACTGAAAAAGGCTAAGATGGCGCGTAAAGAGTTTATTTTGATAGGAGAGAATATCTTTAGTGCATGTTCTAAAAATGAGCGAAAAACTTTTAAATGGGGACTTAGCCCTAGCATTGATGCTGCCTTGGCGTATCAAGCTTGGCTGAGCAAATTTAGCCTGCTAGTTGATACCCTGGCTAAACTATATATGAAGTATAAAAATTTAGCGAAAATATCAAAAGACAGTGCTAAAGTAAAAAAAATATTCGTTCATGTAAAAAGAATGTTTAAAAAACTTTTGAGGGCATTTAAACATTTAAACAAAAATGCTAGGCTTTTCCCTCTGAAAGAGGTTATTATTATAAGGCTTTCCAAGTCTGTTGAAGTTTTTATATTGGCTTTGGAAAATGGTCAGCCGGCGGAGAACGCTGCTGATGATGCAAAAAAACTACAAGAAAACTTTCTCAAAGCTGCTGAAGAAAAAAAACGACAAGAAGACCTTCTTAAAAGGGTAGATGCCGCCACTGATACCAGCGTTGACAAACCCCCGGATCCGGAACAAGAAAAAAAATTAAATAAATGGTGGCTTGATTATGACCTGAATAGGCCAATATTCAAGATAGCAGTACCAATTTGGAAACCACCTGCTAATAATTCGGAATTTGAAATGGCAAAAAGTATATTTGACTACTTAGAAAATTTATGTGAAATCGTTCAAGCACAAGTCGTTCAATCTAATATAGCAGATGCACCTTACGGTTCTATGACTATTATTACAGGTGTGGGTAATTTATTTACTCAAGAGTTGTTAGTATCCTTGAAAAAAATTTTTGAATTTTTAAAAAATCCAATTAAAGGGGTGCCTCTGGTCTTTTCAACAGCTGAAAGAGGTTGCCAGGCGTGCACCAATGAAATTCAATTTTATATTACCGCTTCTGGGATGACTGAATCAGGCGATGGGCAGGAGAATCAAGTGAGATCTTCTCAACATCTTTTTATCAGAACAATAATTACATTGCAGAATGATTTTGAAAAAACTATAAAAGATTTGAACAAGGCAAAATCAACCCGGCAGATTCGTCGATCAACTATTAAATTTTTAGATATGGTTGAGGGACATGTGAAAAATTTTGAAAGTAGCGGGAAAACTCCCGTAATAAATGGTGTTGTGTGTGCTTTGAAAAATTTAATAATTAAGCCTATTAAAACGGTTTTGAATGGACTGGATAATCCTTATCTTTATTTTTATACTGAATTAGTTCCAATTCTTACAAATTTAATTAAAAAATTAAAGGATCCATCATTACTTGATTTTAGATATCATCGAAGACCTGGATACAAGGAAGCTTTGAAAAAAGAAGGACACAGTGAGCAAGATATCAGCGATGCTTACAAACTGTTTTCAGATATAGGTAATATATTTGCAGCCAATTTTATAGTTCCGTTGCAATCAATTGTGCCTTTCATTACAGGTAAAATAAAAAAATTTAAAAAATAATATACTTCGTAGAATCTAAAGTATGTTTGTTCGCATGGGATAAAATCTAGAAATTAGAGCACAGATAAATAAAGATGATGGTCATAATAGAGAATTTATTATATCAAGAAAATACAATATTTCATTTTTATATTTATATAAAAAATTTTTCAAATATTTTACTTTTTGCTCCTGATATTTCTTTAAGGGATCTTAGCCTTTCTACCTGTTTTTTAAGGGTATAAAACCATTATTTAATATTCCAAAGTTCTTTATTTTTATAGCACTGTTTTTTAAGAAAACATGTGCTCGATTTTTTATAGATTTCTCTAGCGTTTATAATAACCCACAGTTGAAAAAATCTAACAAAAAAACATTACCAATAAAAATACCCCTTTATCAGTAATGTTTTTTTATAATGAATATTCAAATTATGCGGTTTTAGAAGAACGCAGACATCTGCTGCATATGTGTACATGTTTAGAAACATTATTAATCATCATTTTTTTACGTTGTATATTAGGTTTCCACTTTCTGTTTGAGCGTCTGTGAGAATGTGAAACTTTTATACCAAATGTTACTCCTTTTCCGCAAATATCACATTTTGCCATTATCTTTCCCCCCATATATAATATATTTTTTATAATGATATCATAAAACATAAAATTTTTCAAGATTATAATCTGTAAATTTTTTAACGTAAATGGAGATTGCAATATGTATGATAAAAGATTAATTTATAAAGATTTAAAAACAAATTTTATGGGGCAAAAAATAGTAATTTTGGATAATACAGATTCTACAAATCTTAGAATCAGAGCTGCAGCGGAAAATAGAGAAGAAAACGGAACATTAATAATCGCGGAAAATCAGAGCAAAGGAAGGGGGCAAATAGGGACAAATTGGTTCTCAGCTCCCGGAGAAAGTATTTCAATGAGTTTACTTGTATATCCCAGCAATATTAAAGATTATAATTTATCTGTTATTCCGTTAGCTGTAGGGTTAGCAGTAAGTGAGTCATTGAGATATATAGTAAAAAAAGAATTTGAACTTAAATGGCCTAATGATATTTTATTAAAAAGTAAAAAAATATGTGGGATTTTATGTGAAAAATTTACAAGTCAGGGTAAAATATGTATGGCAATTGGAATAGGTATAAATGTCAATAATAAAATAATTCCCCAAAAATTAGAAAATCGTGCAACTTCTCTACTTATAGCAGAAAAACGGGAGTTTAAAAGAGAAACTATAATTTCGCAAATTCTTAATATTTTCGAAACATTGTATTATAGATTACAGTCAAATAACACGCCAGAAGAGATAATAAATGAATATAAGTCTAAATGTGTTTCTATTGGTAAAAATATAAAATTTATAAAAAATCGTCAAACGTTTTTGGGCAAAATAGTTGATATTTCATTACAGGGAGAGCTGATAGTTAAGAATGAGTATGGAAACTATATTAATTTAAATTCATCAAAAAGTATAATAGGTTTCCTACAAAATTAAAACATACTGTACGTAAATTGAAAAAGTTTAGATTATTTAGATTTAAAATGATATTGATGAAAACTCGTTGACAGCTTTTATTGTTATTTTGGGAATACTTCCTCTTTACCTTTCTTGCCAGCATTTAATTTTCGTGATATAATCTTAAGAGAGGTGTTTAATAAATGTGGTTTTTGCAGCCCGGAATTACAATGACAGATGTTTTAATGAGAATTTTCGCAACGCTTGCAGTAATATTTTTAACAATGCCGCTTCATGAATATGCACACGGCCTGGTCGCCTATAAGCTCGGAGATAAAACTGCTAAATACAGTGGTCGTCTAACTTTAAATCCTATGTCGCATTTTGACCCTCTTGGGGCATTCAGTATCTTAGTATTTGATATAGGCTGGGCTAAACCTGTTCCTATAGATGTAAAAAATTTTAAACATCCGAAAAGAGATATGGCATTAGTCGCTTTAGCAGGACCTTTATCAAATGTAATTGCAGCTGTTTTAGGAACCGTAATATTAAATGCAACAGCTTTTTTGCCCAATGTAGATATTATTATCCCAATACAAAAATTTTTTTCATACTATATAATTATAAATATATCTCTTGCTGTATTTAATTTTTTACCTGTTCCACCTCTTGACGGATACAAAGTGTTGGAATGTTTGATTCCCTATAAGTATTTGGCGAAATATTATAGCTATTATCCCTTAATTTTACTATTCATTTTAGGACTTATGCTTTTTGGATTCTTCGAAATCCCCTTAATGATTATACGTAAAGGCATATATAGCTTAGTAATAAAATTGGGAGGTCTGCCTTTTGCAGCATTTATGTAATGGATGAAATATTATATAAACTGAAAGATTTTGAAGGTCCTCTTGATTTGCTTATTCATTTAATAAATAAAAATAAATTGGACATAAAAGAAATCAAAATAGGCATACTTTTGGAACAATATATGAATCACATAGATCAGATGGAGAAGCTCGGAATACGAATAAAAGGTGAATTTTTAGACATGATTTCGAGGCTGATTTATATAAAAACCCTTTCCCTTCTTCCTAAAAGCGAGGAAGAAGAAATTTTAAGGGAAGAGCTTTCCGCAGAGCTTATAGAACACCAAAGACTTAAGATTATGTCTAAAATAATTTTTGAAAAAATAAATTTTAATTCATTTGTAAGATATTCTGAAAATATTCCCTATTCTAATGAATTTAATGGACGAATAAAATCAGATATATTTATTAAATGCTATGTTAATATTTGTAAAAACTTTAATCCATCCGGGAAAAAAATAGATTCAAAGATACAAACTATAACTTCACGAAAAATAGTTTCTGTTAGAGGTATGGTAATTTTTATTTTGAAGAAAATAAAAAAATTAGGTGAATTTTCTTATTGTGCTCTTTTTCATAAAAAAATGTCTAAGTCCTGTGTTGTTGCCGTTTTTTTAGCCGTTTTGGAACTAATTAAGTTGAAAAGAGTAAAGATAAATAAGGACTTAATAAAACAAGTTGAAAAATAAGAAAGTCCTCACTTCAAAGCAAACAATAGATTTCCTGCAAAATCAAAATAAAATATTATAATTGCAAATACCTGAAATTAAATTACATATGAGTGTAAAGCGTTTTCTTCGATTTCGATATTTCTCATAAATAATTCTAAAACGGTCAATAAAGGCTACAGCATACTTATCTTAGACTCCTTAAAAAGCCTGAATTAAGGGCGTCTTCCATTTAAAAAGCAGTATAAACCACTGTTTTATCATATTTATGGCTGTTCCGATTTAAAATATCTCCAAGTAATAACTTTGGACAGTAAGAAAGTTTTTAGATTTGATGCGTCACCAATTTCATATATTTTAAGTTTTTTAGCAGGATAATAAAAGATAAGCCAAACGACACGATATTTATAAAGCTGTGAGATTTTTTTCACTTTCAAACTTTTTAAAACTTTATAGGGCTATTTTAAAACCGGAATATCTATAATCTGATTATCTATTGCTTTCTTTATTAAAATTTTTTAATCTTGATCGATATATCCATGATTTTATCGTATTTACAGCAAGTTCATGCATTCAGATATTTCTTTTTATGTTTTTCCTTTGTTGTGCTATAATTTTACGATTTTTTTTCTCTCTTCAAGTGATCTCTATTTTTCATACTTTTTCTTTCCTTTGTTTTTTTTATTTTATTACAGAAAAGGTTTATGTTTCTCTACCTTTTGTTTGTTTCATTGGAGGCAGTTCCATTTCTGTTTAAGGCCAGGCCTTTCATATGCCACTTTTAAACAGCGGTAGATATAGGCAAAATTTTATAAATGGCATACTAAAAACTTATATAAAATTCATAAATTTCGATATGCTTTACTTTTTAGTATAATACTGTAAAATTTTTTGTATCTTTTCAACTAATTTCCCCGAAATTATACAAAAATAGTCGCAAATTTCTATGCCCATCTCTTTAGCTCTTTTTAAAACTCTAGGGCTTTCTTCTTTAACATCCGAAGTTGTAACCAATATGCATTTGGAAGACTTTCCGCCGAAATAGTTTGAATATACGTCAAGCTCTTGTATGGCTTCGGAATCGGGACAAGAAATTTTGCATGACACAAAAACCGGAGTAATCCCATGGAAAAATGAAACATCAATTTCATTTTCAACACTTGAGCCTTTATTTTCTTTTAGTTCTCTGTTTTCTTTAATTCCTCCCCATATAATTTGTGCACTCATTTTTATATCGTTAAAAAGACCGCTTTTAACCAAAGATATGTATGTATAAAGTTCAAGCCAAGAGCCAAAATCCACCATATATCTTTTGATATTTTCGTTGAAAAATTGAAAACTTACTCTCTCATCCGAAAGTTTTAAATCTTTTATTAGTCCAAGTTCCGCAGCATATTCGAGAATTATTTCGCTTCCTTGAGGTAATTTTGACTTTATATCATTAATTTCTTTAATACAATCGAATTTAAGTTCTTTATGCACAGAACCACAGTCTTTCATGCCAAACTGTATATAAGAGCAAAGTTCTTTCCATAAATCTATATTTTTAAATATTTTGTCGCAAAAAGATAAGATAGATCCGAATTGCTTTTCGTCAGGAGTCGGATGAAGTCCATTTTCAAGTGTTGCTCCTTTGCTCATAAGTATAGTTTTTAAATTTAAAATGGGAAGATTAAATTCATTTGAAAGTAATTCGCTTTGAGCTACATTTATGAATTTCCCTGACTCTAAGTCAAGTTTAAAAATAGGAATCGAACTATCCGCACATGCAAGATAAGCACCGATAACACTTAATTCATCTCCTCCGGTAATATCAAAAGCACATTCGAAATTGGATTTTATTATTTTTCTACACGTTTTTTTTATGCTGTCTAAATTTTGAATATCAATTGCGTAAAATTCAAAATTTAAATTCGGAAGATTTTCTATACAGGCTTTTTCAAGATACTCTAAATTTTCTCTTTTTTTATTTTTATCATAAAGGAAAATTGCTGTCTGAGGTTTAAAAGCCAATATTGAAACTAAATTATTAATCTGATTAGTATCATAAATTTTTACTAAACATTTCATGTTTTTTGTTTTCACTTCTTTCATTTAAAATTTTTTGATATCAATAATTTTTTTGTACAAAAAGTAAATCCGAAGAATCCACTTTTCCATTTCCATCAAAGTCAGCTGCACTTAAATATGGCTCTCTTAGATTAATTTCACCCAGCAGATATTTTTCAAGAAGGACTATACCATCCTTGCTTAGACGATCATTATCTCCTGTTACCCCGCGTCCTACCAAGTCTCCCGTAACAGCAATGTGAAATCTTATATTATTTCCATGCCGGTCACCGAAATCAAAAATATCGCCACTTGCAAGCTTTGAAGAAGATTTCAGAGGTTCTCCATTGCTTTTTTTAGCAAAAATTATAAAATTTTTTCTGGATATGTTTGCAATAGCCTGTCCAACAGTTGTTCCAGGATGTATTCCTTTTATAATTTTATTTTTATAATCTATTCTATAAATTTTACTTTTTATTCCGTATTCTTGAGCACATTTTAGATATTCTTCATTTCTCACAGTAAATTTGTGATAAATGCTTGCTCTATTTCCACTTTTATATTTCAATCCATCAATATTTATTGAATAGGTAACCTCGCCAAGGCAATCCGAATCATTTGGTTTTATTATTTTTATAATATTTTCATCAACTTTTAAAATATTCTTTCCATCAAAAGAATGCTCTATTTGTGTCGTATTGTTTCGTATTTTAACAATTGAATTATTTAATGAATTTAAATCTATTTTTGATTTGTCTAAAATTAATAACCAATATTCTTCCGAGTCTTTTTCATCTTTGTGTAAATTACTAAAACTATAAAATCTATTTTTAAGAAAATCTTGAGAACTTTTTTCTAAAGCATATACCGTAAAAGAAAATTTTATAAAATTTATTGCAAAAAACATACATAATACAGGTAAAAGTAGTTTAAAAGGTTTAATAAACATATTTTTCATATTATATCACCTCCAATTATTATTTTTTCACTTATTAATATTATTATAATATATTTTAAATTTAAAATAAACTAAAACTTAGTTTAATTAATTAAAAATGTTTTAATCTCCAGAAAACATTAAGCAATAATTTGCTAAAAATATAAAAACTAAAATAAATCTTTTGGGCATAGTGTCAACCTTATTTTATATAATAGCTAATTGAAGCTAAAAAGTAAACAATAAAAATAGGCCAAAAATATTTTCTGCTTATTTGTTTATTTTTGCCTTTTTAAAAAACAGACAAACCATGATAAAAAAGTTTTTTAGATCTTTTATAGTAAAAAAGAAACACCGCATAATACGCATCAATAATTTCCTAAATGTAAAAAAAAAAAGTCAGAGAAAAAATCGAATAACTTTTTATCATAATGCTGCTATATGGCAAACAAAATTAAGCTGACAGAGATTTTCTGTTAGCTCAATAAAAATTTTGCAAAAGCAAACATTATGTTTAATTTTTGAGTCTGTTTTTCAATCTCTTGATATTGTTTCTTCCGATAGGCAAAAAGATTTTTGACTAGGGCTTGTCTGAAAAATAAAATAAACTATATATTTTAGCCAATTTATATATGAAATGAGAAAAATACAAACTAAAAAATAGATGTATTTTTATAATTATATAAAAAATATCTATAAATCAGAAAATCTCCATAAAAACTTAAATAGTTACAGGCATTTTTGTAAAATTAGTAAGAATATGACTATTTTTTGATTTTATTTACCTTATCTCATCTATTAATCTGCTAGAATATATAGTTTATTTTTAAGACAAGCCATAGATAACAAATAAATGGAGGGAATAAAAATGTTTGATATAGATAATAAAATTTGGCTGACTTCTCAAGAGGCAATAAAACTTTGTAAAGAATCTTTTGATAAAATTTCTGATATAACTGAATATAATCAGCAAAAAATGCTTAAAGCTTTTATAGATTCTAAAGTAAGCGAAAGCCATTTTGCAGGATCTACGGGGTATGGATATGGTGACAGAGGAAGAGAAGTCCTGGATTGCATATATGCCAAAGCTTTTGAAACAGAAGATGCTTTGGTAAGGCATAATTTGTTAAGTGGAACACATGCTATTTCTACTGCTCTTTTCGGAGTTTTGAGACCAGGAGACAAAATTTTAAGTATAACAGGTCTTCCTTATGATACTATGATAGATGTAATAGGTATAAATAAAGCTTCAAGCGGGTCTTTAAAAGAATTTGGAATAGAATTTGAATATATCAACTTTTCAGAAAATAATGAGCCTGATTATATTGCTATAAATTCGCGTCTTTCAAATAAAGCTAATTTTTACAAAGTAATATACATACAGCGTTCAAGAGGCTATACGGTTAGAAAATCAATTTCATCGAGTGTAATGAAAAAATCTATCGATATGGTAAAAAAATTATCCCCTAAAAGTATAATTTTAGTTGATAATTGTTACGGAGAATTTGTGGAAAAAAATGAACCAACAAAATTTGGAGCAGATTTAATAGTGGGTTCTTTAATAAAAAATCCAGGAGGAGGGATCGCTCCTTGTGGAGGATATATTGCCGGAAGAAAGGACTTAGTAGAACAATGTGCATATCGGCTTACGGCTCCTGGGATAGGCAAAGAAATAGGGGCTACACTAGGACTTGGCAGAGAACTATTCATGGGTGCATTCAATGCTCCGCATGTGGTTGGAGAAGCTCTAAAAACGGCAATATTTGCATCCGCGCTATTTGAACTGTTAGGATACGAAGTTTCTCCCAGATATTGCGAATCAAGGGCTGATATAGTCCAATCCATTAGACTTGGCTCTTCTAAAGCACTTTTGGCATTTTGCAGAGGCATTCAGATGGGGTCTCCCATAGATTCAATGGTTTCTCCTGAACCCTGGGATATGCCCGGATATGATTCACAGGTTATCATGGCAGCCGGTACTTTTACACTTGGATCTTCCATAGAGCTTTCGGCAGATGCTCCCCTAAAAGAACCTTATAATGTATGGCTCCAGGGAGGAATTAATTTTCACAGTGCTAAAATCGGGCTACTCAAAGCTGCAGATAATTTAATTAAAATTTAAAGAAACTAGTTTTTTGGTTAATAGCTGACTAAAAATATAGAGTTTTTCTAGGAAGTGTTCACACGAAAAGGAAAGAGGTATACTAGTTTTTAAATTATTTGACTATAAATCTATACTTTAGCTCCGTACCATTTCATAATAAAATTTTAGTCTTAAATTTTTCAGGTTAGTTTTTTTCGAGTTAGTTTCCTATATATCATATATAACTGTTTTGAAATGCCTATCAAATTATTACTTGACGAGTATAACTTTTAAGTGATATAATTTTATTTGCTTGTATCATTTGAGATACTATGCCTAACCTTGCTCTTAATTGGAGAGCCATAAGTCCATAAGGAGGTGAAGTAGCGTAATGGAAGAAAAAGTTTTACGTAAATTTAGCTACGAATTTTTTCTGGTTCTTAGTTCTAAATTAAATGAAGACGGTATTGGAGCTATAATTAAAAAGTTGGAAGATTTAATTTCGAAAAACGGAGAGCTCAAAAGCGTAGACAGATGGGGAAAACGTAAATTTGCATATCCTATTAATAAAGAAACAGAGGGCGAATATATTCTTTTTAATTTTGAAAGTGGTCCTCAATTCCCGATGGAACTTGATAGAATTAACAGAATTACGGATGGAGTACTGAGGTCTCTTATTGTTAAAAAAGATTCCGACGTAGAGGAAAATAAGGAGAACAGAGAAAATGCTTAATGTAGCGGTTATAACAGGAAGGCTTACTGCAGACCCGGAATTGAGACATACACCTAATGACATTGCAGTAACGAGTTTCAGTGTCGCAGTTACCAGGTCTTATGCGAGATCCGGTGAAGAAAGGCAAACAGATTTCATCGACGTTGTAGCATGGAGAGGGACAGCGGAATTTATATGCAAATATTTTAAAAAAGGTCAGATAATTGCTATTGAAGGTTCTATTCAGACACGTAATTATGAGGACAAAGAAGGTAAAAAGAGAAAAGCTGTTGAAATTGTTGCAAACAATGCTCATTTTGTTGAATCTAAAAGAAGTATGTCTGAAGTAGCTGCAAACAGCCATGAAAATATTATAGACGAGACTCCTGTTGCTTATGAAAGCGGAAAAGTCGAAGATTTTCAAGAAATACAATCTGACGAAGATTTACCATTTTAAAAAAAGAAAAAGTTAGTGATTAAAGGTTTAGTAGTCAAATAGAGTAAAGATTCAAAGATTGTATTAAAAACTTAAAAAATTAAAAAGCTAAGTGATTAAAATAAAGAAAAAAGGGGGTATTTATAGTGGAAAACGAGGAAAAAAGAGACCGGCGTAACATGAAAAGAAGGAAAAAACCTTGTGTGTTTTGTACGGAAAAAAATGCCGTAATAGATTATAAAGACATTTCAAGACTGAGACGTTTTGTGTCTGACAAGGCTAAAATATTGCCGAGAAGAGTTACGGGAACTTGTGCGGGGCACCAAAAAATTTTAACTACTGCAATAAAAAGAGCTAGACACCTTGCATTTTTGCCATATACGTGTGATTAATTAAGACTAAAAATACAGTGTTTAAAAATAGATGAAAAAATTAAGACGACAAAGAAAAAAATAGATTTTTAAAAGTTAAAGCTGGTCTTATTAAAAAATTTAATTATTATCTCCGGCATTCGATATATGCGATGTACGGAGATTTTTGGCAATATGGGATTTTCTGAAAATATGCTTGAAACTTATTAGATATTTGTCTAAAGAGGAAAGGAAGCGGTGTGATGGTAGAAATTAAAAATCTTGTGAAATGTTATGGCTCTAAAATTGCTGTCGATAACATAAGCCTTAATATAAAAAAGGGAGAAATCGTAGGATTTCTAGGTCCAAACGGAGCAGGGAAATCCACAACAATGAACATAATTACCGGATACATAGCGGCTACAAACGGAACAGTAAAGGTGAATGGCCTTGATATTTTGAGAAACCCAATAGCAGCTAAATCTCAAATAGGATATTTACCGGAACAGCCGCCACTGTATTTGGATATGACAGTTAAAGGATATTTAAAATTTATATACGATTTGAAAAAAGTTAAATTGGATAGAACACAGCATATTAATGAGATATGCGAAAAAGTAGGCATATCTGATGTTTATGATAGGCAAATCAAGAAACTTTCAAAGGGGTATAAGCAAAGAGTAGGAATTGCTCAGGCTTTAATTGGGTATCCTCCACTTATTATTCTTGATGAGCCTACGGTTG
>CAQJOC010000001.1:38774-42140 GCA_948815685.1 uncultured Eubacteriales bacterium
GAAACAAATAATATCCATACGCAGCCTTATAAAAGATTTGGCTAAAGATCATACAACGATTTTTTCATCACATATACTGTATGAAGTTCAGATGATGTGCGACCGAATTATTGTTATCAATTCCGGAAAAATAATTGCGGATAAAAGTACAGCTGACATAGTATCGGAAGGGGAATCTGCAGTTAAAAGTATTGTTGTCGATATTGAAGGAGAAATTGAAAAAGTTTTAAATATTTTAACTGAAATTGCCGGAGTCAAAAATGCAGAAATGACTAAAGATTTGGGAAAAGACATTTATGAATATATAGTAGAGTATGAGGGACCGGAAACTATACGCAAAGAAATATTTAGTAAACTTGCTCAAAATAATCTTTGCCTTACAAAACTTGATACTTTAGATGTAAGTTTGGAAGATGCTTTCTTAAAAATTATAGATAAGCATGAAAACGAAAATTGCTTTTGTGAAGAAGAACTTTTTGAAGATATGGAAGGTGAATGTGAGGAAGATAACTGCAGTATAACTGAGGATGAAGAAGATAAAGAAGATGAAATAAATAAAGACGAGACATATGAAATTGAGAATGAATTTGAAAAACTCGAAGAAGTAGATGAAGAAAACAACGGAAAAAGTGACCAAGAGAAAAGAAGAGCTGAAATTCATATAGTCGAAAACGAAACCGACGATGAAATTTAAATAAAATAAATTATGGACGGAGGTATAGTGTATGTTTGCCATTTTAAAAAGAGAGCTTTCTGCATATTTCAATTCAATAATAGGGTATATTTTCATAGCGGTGATTTATTTTTTTGGAGGACTTTTCTTTTGGGTAACTTCAGTATATTCAGGGAATGCGGACCTTAGCGGAGTATTCTCAAATATAATGATGATAGTGGAGTTTATAATTCCAATACTTACGATGAGGATAATTAGTGAAGATTTTAAACTAAAGACCGATCAGGCATTGCTGACAGCTCCAATAAGTACAGCTTCAATAGCGTTAGGAAAATATTTTTCGGCAGTTGTTGTATATTTAATTGGGATATCAATTACTTTAGTATATGGGGCTATAGTATCGTTTTTTACAATTCCTGATTGGGTTGTCATTATAGGCAGTTTTACAGGAATTTTAGTGATGGGCATGGCATTGATCGCAATAGGAATGTTCATATCGTCATTGACTGAAAGCCAGATAGTTGCAGCAGTTATTAGTTATGCAGTATCTATATTTATAATCCTTATGGATGGGCTTTTAAATTTCTTTAAAAGTTCTGTTCTGTATATGCCTTTATCATATCTTTCTTTTTCAAAGCATTATAAAAGTTTTACACTAGGAATAGTAAACTTAGCTGATGTTACTTTTTTCTTGACTATATGTGCTTTTTTTGTTTTTTTAACAGCACATATGATTGAAAAAAGGAAATGGAATTGAGGAGGTGTCGAGATGAAATTAAAAAATATTTCGTTTTTTGACAAATTAAAAAGTGGGCTGGGTGGTAAATTCGGAAATAAGTTTAAAAATCCGTCCGTCAAATATAAAGTATTTTCAAATATAAAAGTTATTTTTGCCGTTACACTTTTAATAAGCCTTAATATAGGGGCATATATTCTTACCGAAAAGTTTTCTTTAAAGGCAGACCTTACGAAAAATAAGGTGTTTAGTCTTACGGAAGATTCAATAAAGTATGTTTCGTCTTTAGATAAGGATATAGAAATTATAGTTTTAAATGACAGAGATAAATTTCTTGAAAACGATGATTATTTTAAACAGTCCGATAACGTTATAAACGAGTATTCAAGATATTCAGATAAAATAAATATAAAATATATTGATATAAATGAAAATCCAAATATAAAAGCGGAATATGCCGATGAAAATGTAACGGAAAACAGTATTATAGTAAAAAGCGGAACAAATCATAAAATTTTATCTGCACAAGATTTGTTTAATATCGAAAGGTCTCCAATGGGAGGTGCGTCAATAACTTCATCTAAGGCAGAGCAAGCGATGACTTCTGCGATAATAGGAGTGACAAGCGAAAATAAGATTAAATTAGACATGATAACAGGATTTGACGAATTAGAAGCTCATGATTTTGTTAATATGTTAGAGTATAATAATTATGAAATAGCGTCAGTACCGATACTTACAAATGATTTAAGTACAGACAGTAGTGGGGCATTTATCTTTGCACCGAACAGAGATTATGATAAAGAAGCAATTGTTAAAATTAAAAATTATTTGGAAAATAACGGAGAATACGGAAAAAATTTAATATACTTTATAAATTCAGGACAAAAAATTCTTCCTAGAATAGCAGAATTCGTAAAAGATTGGGGAATAGGTATAAATAAAGGATGGGTATTTGAGCCGGATATAACAAAAAGACTTATTGCAGACCATGGATTATATACTCTTTGCCAATATGAATATAATTCGGAATATACGAATTTAGTGAAAAATGAGACTATACCTGTTGCAATGCCGGCGAGTAAGCCTTTGGAAATTTTAGACAAAGATAAGGCGGAAACTTTGCTTTCATTTTCCGCAACTTCCGGAGTGTATCCGGAGGATGCGCCTGATAACTGGCAACCAAGTGAGAAAGATATGAATAAAGGACCGATACCGGGGCTAATAATTTCCACTAAAAAGAATGAAGAAACCGGCAAAAAATCAACACTTGTGGTTATAGGCTCAATGACTGCGGTAGATGAAATTTTTCTGTCCAGAAATTCACTTAATAATTCTTCCTACTTTTTAAATTTAATAAATAAATTGACGGAAAAAGGCGAAACTGTTAATATCGAGCCAAAAACAATGGGAATCAGTGATATGTATATTGAAGGTTCTATGGCTATGGCAATAGGAATAATATTTGTGATTGCGGTTCCGATTGGAACTTTGCTTGTGGGTGTAGCAGTCTGGCTTATAAAAAGGAAAAAATAAGTTTAATTGCAAGTCGCTAAAAAAAGGAAAATTTTAGCGACTTACTAATTATAGGGATGAAAATATCAGAGAGGTTTTTAATTTGAAAAAGTTTATTAATTTATTTATAGGCAGTTTATGTGTTTTAATTTTTGCTGTAATGTCAGGGTGTAGTTCAGTTAAGGATAAAGATATAAATTTGGTGACGTCATTTTATCCTATATATATAATGACTTTAAATTTAACAGATGGAATTAGTAATGTATCGGTTACGAATATGGCGGAAAATCATACGGGATGTTTGCATGATTTTAGGCTTCAGACTTCAGATATGAAAAAAATAGAAAAATCCGATGCATTTATTATAAACGGAGCGGGAATGGAGTCTTTTTTAGACAAAATCATAGAATCTAATCCAGAAATGACAATAATTAATTCAAGT
>CAQJOC010000001.1:42151-47564 GCA_948815685.1 uncultured Eubacteriales bacterium
ATTGGAATAGACATTATAAAAAGTGAACATTCTCATAATCATGACGAAAATGAGCATGATGACAGCGATGAAGACAGTGAAGAAAAAATGAATCAAAATCCTCACATATGGGTATCAATAAGTAATTATATCAAGCAAGTTGACAATATATGTGATGGTCTTGTTAAAATCAATCCGGAAAACGAGTCTAAGTATAGAGAAAATGCTTTAATATATAAAAAGAAACTTGAAAATTTAAGAGATAAAATGCATCATGAACTTGATACACTTCCAAATAAAAATGTAATAACGTTCCATGACGCATTTCCATATTTTGCAAAAGAATTCAATTTGAATATTCCTACTGTTATAAGTAGTGAACCTGAAAACGAACCAAGTGTTAAAGAACTTTCCGAAACTATAAATATTGTAAAAACGCTCGGAATAAAAGCACTGTTTGTGGAACCTCAATATTCAGACAGTTCTGCAAAAACAATAGCTCAAGAGACGGGAGCATCGGTATATAGTCTTGATTCAGGGTCTTCCGGAGAAATATCAAAAAATGCATATCTTAATATTATGGAAAAAAATCTTAAAGTTTTAAAAGATGCTCTTGCTTAGTAAAAATAATTTGAAAATATGCAATTATCTTATACAGTAAAAAGATTAGATGGACAAGGGCAGGGGAGAAGGTGTATTTATGTAAATAATTAAAAACAAGGGTTCCTTTGTTGTCCAAAAATTTAAGTAACTTAAGTAGTGTGGATGAAAGTGAGTTTGTTTTTCTAATTTTTTAAAATAAAAAATTAGAAATTTAGTCCGGGGACTAGCCTGGTCAATAAAGTAATTTAGCTATAATTTTTCAATAGGGGATAAATTAATGACAATTCGAGGTGCAGATAAGAACAAATGTCACTGTAGTGTAAAGATTATAAATTTAGGGGTAGTTCGCGGAGGACACAGAATACTAAAAGACATATCTTTTTCGGTGAAACATAGTGAGATTATGGCTCTTGTTGGAAAAAACGGAGCCGGTAAGACAACAATTCTGAAATCTATAATAAATACTGTGCCACATACGGGGAGAGTTGAATTTTTCAACTCTGACGGAAAAATGATATTATCGCCGCAAATAGGGTATGTTCCGCAGAAACTTAGTTTTGAACGAGATACGCCGATTACGGTTTTAGATTTGTTTTGTACAAATTCCACACGCTTTCCCATATGGATGGGACATAGCGAAAAAAGAAAACAAAGGGCATATGAAATTTTAAGTAAAGTTGGGGCACAGGATCAGATAAATAAAAAAATAGGAAGACTGTCAGGTGGAGAACTTCAGCGTGTAATGCTTGCGTTTGCCCTTGAGCCTATGCCAGATATTCTTCTTTTAGATGAACCGGTTTCTGCGATAGATAAAACAGGAGTTACAATTTTTTACAAGCTTATAACTGAAATGCGAGAGGAGTTCCATATGCCGGTTATTATGGTTTCACACGATTTCGACCAAGTTAGTAAATATGCAACTTCATATGCATTGATAGACGGAACGCTTGTGGAAACAGGTAAAGCAAGTGAAATGACTAAAAGTCCAAAAGTAAGAAAAACATTTGGAATCAGCTTAGACACAGGAGGATTTTAATGGGTGCTATTTATAAATTTATGGAAAGTATTTTACCTTTTTCATGGATACATTTTAATTTTATGAAAAATGCTTTAATAGCAATAATTTTGATTTCTCCACTTTTTGGACTCATAGGGACTATGATAGTAAATAATAAAATGTCATTTTTTTCAGATGCTTTAGGTCATTCTGCATTAACAGGAATTGCTATCGGAGTTGTTTTAGGAATAGGAAATTATATGATTTCCATGCTTTTGTTTGCAATACTGTTTGCATTGGCGATATCCGGAGTTATACAGTCCAATGTTTCATCTCCTGATACCGTTATCGGAGTTTTTTCTTCTATGGGAGTTGCCTTAGGAATAGTAATTTTGTCTATAAAGGGTGGATTTTCAAAATATTCCGGGTATCTAATCGGAGATATTCTTTCAATAACACCAAAAGAACTTTTGACTCTTGCAGTAACTTTAGTCTTAATATTAATTCTTTGGTCGCTTTGCTTCAATAAACTTATGCTTTCAAGTTTAAATTCCGATTTAGCTTTGAGTAGGCAAATAAATGTAAAACTTTATAAGAATATATTTGTTTTGATAATTGCATTAATTGTTACTGTTTCAATAAAATGGGTAGGTATGCTTATCATTAATTCTTTATTGGTAATTCCGGCAGCTTCGGCAAAAAATGTTGCAAATGATATGAAGTCCTACCATATATTTTCGGTGCTGTTTTCTGTAATTTCAGGATTGTCTGGCCTTATTTTATCCTATTACATAGGGACTTCAGCAGGAGCGACAATAGTTTTGATTTCTGCAACAATATTTTTATTTACATTTCTTTCAAAAAAAGCCGGAAATGGAAAAGCTTAAATATTTAATCAAATAATTTAAAGGATAAGTATAAAAATTTCACAAAGTTTTTATACTTTTTATTTTGCTTTATATACTACAAAATAAATAAAATTAGCTTGACATATTACATAAATTAATATATTATTTATTACATAAAGAGATTTTTGCAACTATGGAGGTGATTTTGATTAATAATTTATCTATTTTATCCAGTGATGAATTTTTTATGAGGCGTCTCCTTAGTTTTAGGTCTTATGATAAAGTACAAAAAGCTTTAAGTGAAAAGGGGATTAATATTTCACTTGAGAATATAGAAAAAATAAAAAATATTGTTTATGATTTGGAAGAAAATGAAGATATAATGACAAAGGAAGACCTAAAAATTATAAAAGAAGCCGGAAAAAATGTGGATATTAATGGATATTTTAATGAAGAGTTATATAATTTTTTCTATAACGGTAGACATAAATATCCTAAAGATTTCTTTTTGAATAAAGAAATTTATAATGGTGAGACTATTTCAACAGGTATATTTACTATTGCTTGTCTTGTTTTTGAGGCTAAAAAAAAATATCTTAAAACAAGAGCTCTGTGGGAAATAGGTCAATATAGTTTATAATATATAATAAATTTAAAGAGTGAAGGGTGAGATGTTTTTTTATGTAAGGGGGCTACATATTATGGAAATGAAAGACAATGAAAATGCTCAAGATGATATGATTTTAATCGATGAAAAGTGCGATTTGGTACTAAGTGACCAAAAAGAAGCATTAGATGCACTTGCTATGGATAAAGATTTTGTAGATAAATTGATTTGTCAGAAAACATTGAAAGGTATGCAGCAGCTTTTTAGTAATAGAGGCGTTATTTTAAGTGAAGAAGAAATCGATGATTTTATTGAAATGGTGAAAGCCTCCGTTTCAAAAAATAGGTTATCGGATGAATTTTTGGAAACAATTTCGGTTGGGGCAGCGGTTGAACATTCTCCTCTGCCTTATTGCGGTTTACTATACTCGATAGGGAATTTGGTTAGTGGCAAGAAAGAAAACCCCGCCTATATCAATTCGGCTATGTGGATATAATGACCTGGTTTGAGAGTTTTATTATTAAAAAAACAAGTTATTAATTGCCGAATTTTTATATGTTGATTAATTTTTTAATACGGGCAGATAATTTAATTGAGGTACTCTTAAATATAGGAGTGCCTCTTGTCTGATTTATGATATGAGTCAGATGAAAAAATTTTTATAATTTTTTATATATACTACTAAGTGTATTTTTAATTTTAGCCAAAGGTTTTTTAAGTAGCTCTTTTTCATAGGTATTCATTACACAAAGCCAAGCTATGGCGGTGTAAATTATTAAATACAGTAATATTTTTATGCTAATTTCTAAAACGGAATTAGTAATTTTAATTTTATTTAATGATGTTCCTATTAAAAAAGCACATAGAGTTGGAATGCTTATTTTTAATATTTGCTGCCAAAATGAATTTATATTTAATTTTAAAGATTTTACATAAAATATGTTTAATATAATAATGAAAGTCAGATAATTTAATCCTGTAACCAGAGCACATCCGACACCACCATATAATTTCGCAATTGGTATAACAATAATTATATTTAAAGCGTCAATAAGTAAAAACATTGTTGCACGAAAATAAAACTTATTTACAGCCTGAAGAATCGTTTGTGCTAAACCTTGAATTAAATCTAATGTTAGCGGAATGATTATCATTAATGTCATTAAATAGCTACATTCAAAACCCGTTTTTCCAAGTGACCAAAGATATATAAACTGTTTTCCGAATAAAATAAATCCCGTAAGTACACATGATAGTAAAATAAACTGTATTCTGCCGACTTTCAGAAACATTTCGGAAAATGCCTTATTTGATGAGCCTTCTGAAACCATTGAAGTGATTTTAGGCAAAAATACTCCGGTAATGGCAGTGGAAAGAATCATATAGTAATAGGCGATTTGAAAAACTATAGAATATGCAGCCACTGATTCGGGGCTGCTAAATATACTTAAAATTACTTTATTGGAATGCCAAAAGAGCTGATCTGCAATTACATTTAAAAATATAAATAAAGAATATTTCAATATAGATTTGAATAGATTTTTGTCAAAGAAATGAAGTTTTACTTTAACTTTTAAAATTTTAAAACAATAAAAATATCTCGCAGCTACCATTATTATATTAAATATAGTTTGCACAATTACAATTGAGAGGGCAGATGGAAATTTAAGTACAACCGGAACCATAACTAAAGCTTGAAAAATAGTCAGAAAAATTACAGTTCCCCTTAGAAAAACAAATCTTTCATATGCGGTCAATATTGCATTAAGTATTTGAAATGGTAGAGAACATGCAACATTTATTAGAAATACGATGTATACCTGTTTAGCATTTAAGAGTTGTGATTTTGACAAAGAATTTACATATAAAGAATCTAAGGAAAAATATAAAGATACTCCTACAACTAAAATTGCTATTGTTATTGCAACATATATTCGTGAACAAATAGCAAGAATATTTTCCATGTTTTTTTTATCGCCGGAGGTTTTATATCTAGAATAAAAAACAATAATTGTAGATGGAAGACCGAAATCAAGCACAGAAAAATATGCAATTAACGAACCTATTGTCTGATAAATTCCATACTCACTGACACCGATGAAATGTAAAAACAACGGAACATTTATGATATTTACCAAAGCACTTACAATTATACTCAAATATGCCAAAATTACGCCGGCTTTTCTTTGATTTATATTCAATATACAGTCTCACCTACATATATTTTTCATATTTAAACGGGCTTGTCTGAAAAATAAAAAATAGTTAAAGTGGGAAAATTGGTAGACACGAAAAAATATGCTCATGTTGTGAATTCATTATAAATAATTTTAGTAATTTAAGATGATTTTGATACATTTTAAAAATTCAACTCTTCTG
>CAQJOC010000002.1:0-4542 GCA_948815685.1 uncultured Eubacteriales bacterium
ATCCTGAGGATTGTGCAATATGTAAGTATCGTGACAAATGTACAAATAGTAAAACCAACCAAAAGCTTGTTACAAAGCATATATGGTCTGATTATATAGAACTTGCCGAGGATATTCGTCATAGCAAACATGGCAAAGAGATATATGCTTTGCGAAGCCAAACCATTGAGCGAGTGTTTGCCGATGCAAAAGAAAAACACTCTATGCGTTATACATTTATCAAAAGCCTCCAAAGAGTACAAAATTGGGTTAGACTTAAATTTGCTGCCATGAACTTAAAAAAACTAGCAATGTGGACTTAGAGCGTCCCCATTTTTGCTTATATTAATTTCATATCGCATTAAAGTCACCGTTCTCTTCCTCACAACGGTGACTTTTTTGACAGTCTGTGACAAAAATTTAAATTTTTTGAATTTATATTTTTCAAATTATTTTAATTATATTTTGGCATTTTTACTCTTGTGAGAAATTTATTGTGTGATATAATAAAATTTTGAAATAAAATTTAATATATTTTAGAGGGAGATGATACAAAATGATATCATACTATAAAACGGTGAACGGAAAGATATCTAAAATAGATAATTATGAAGAAGGTTGTTGGGTAAATTGTGTCGCTCCTACGGAAAGCGAGGTGAATTTTTTAATCTCTAATTTCGAAATAGAGCCGGATTTTATAAGGGCTTCACTTGATGAGGAGGAATCATCACATATAGATTACGAAGAAGGAGTGGCATTAATAATGATAGACAGTCCGGTTGTAGAAAAATCGGGCAGAAATTTAACTTATTATACAGTGCCGCTCAGCATTATGATTACACAACAAAGTGTCATAACGGTCTCATTGCGTCAAAATTCCATAATAGAGGAATTTGCAAATGGGCTTATTAGAAATGTACGGACTTATCATAAAACCCATTTTATTTTATATATTATGTTAAGACTTGCAAGTAAATATTTACAATACTTAAAACAAATAGATAAAATAAGCACACATGTTGAAGATGAACTCCAAAAATCCATGAAAAACAAAGAACTTATACAACTTTTAGAAATCGAAAAGTCTCTTGTATATTTTTCTTCGTCTCTTAAGGCAACAAAAGCAACTTTAGAAAAAATTATGAGAGGTAGACTTGTTAAGCTGTATGAAGAAGATCAGGAGCTTTTAGATGATGTTTTAATAGAAATAAAACAAGCAATGGAGATGTCAGAGATATATTTAAATATTTTATCAGGGACAATGGATGCATTTGCATCGATAATATCAAATAATTTAAATATGGTAATGAAAATTCTTGCGTCTATAACATTAATTTCATCTATGCCGGCGATAATATCAGGCATCTATGGAATGAACACGCCAAATTTCCCTTTTATGGAATATTGGTGGTTCCCACTAATATTATCCGGACTTTTAATGTTAGGCTCATATATAATTCTTAAAAAGAAAGATATGATATAAATTTCGGATGAGAATAAAATGGTATTTTAATGCAAAAATAAACCTATATTTATTTTTTATAGGGGTGTTTTTGTAATGATTAAAGGGATAAAAAAACAAATGATTGAAGTAAACGAAATTGACCATCCATATTATGAGAAAGCTTTTTTAGTAGTAAAACCGGAATATTCAAATTTTAAAGAAAAAGTTTTAAAAAAGGGAGCAAGAGAGCTCGTTAAAAAGTGGGAAATCTCGGCAGTTGCAAAAAAAAGAGAACAAATTTTCAGTACGGCACTAAAATTTGGATTAGCTGCCGGAATAGGAGCCGGACTTACAGTTCTGGCTATGATGTAAAGGAGAAAATAAATGATAAATTTAAGAAAAATGTTTACAAGAATATTCACAGTATTACTATTATTTTTTTACTGCGGAAATACAATCTTTTCAGCGCTGAGAACTACGTTAGTCTCAAAAGATTTACATAAAAAAGGAGTTAGGCGAAAAGGTTCCTATAAATATATAAAAGATAGATTTCAGGAAATAGCAGACTCTACCAATCCAGCCGAGCAAAGGCAGCTAATAAAAGAATTGGCAGAAATGTATAACAAAAATATACTTGATCTGCCATCGGCAGAGCCCGACTTTATTTTGGATTTATGCGATATTGTAAGACCTATTCCTGATATATCTATTAGGTTTTCTATAATTAAGGAAATTTTAAATCCGCTAATTCGCAGACAACTTATATATGATAACGATATCTCAAATGGTCGGTGGGAACAAGATGAAAAACTTAACCTGTCATATGGAAGGCAACTTTATCGTACTTATTATGATACTTTAGAATCTAAAACAGGTAAGTGTTTGGATTTTACTCTTGTAGGAAGAGTTATTCTTGATAGACTGGGAATTCCAAATGCAATTATATTTAATGAAACCCATATTTTTAATGCTTATCTTTTAGGTAGGTTAGGAGAATATCGTATATGGGACATGACGTGGGGAATACTTGGTTCTCCATTATTAACTGATGATAAAGCATTTTTTCCATCTATACAATCTATTGTTTCTCCTCCTAAAGACAGCTATTTAGACAAAAAATTTAACCAAACTTCAAGGATAACAGGGGTAATGATTCCTTATAAATTATATAATGAAAATTTTCTTAAAATATTATATCAGCCTCAGTCATATTTTGAGATTAATTTTAATGATTCAACTAAAAGACGAGAACTGAGTGTAACAATAGACGGCAAACGTATTCCGGGAGAAACATCCTCAAAAGACCTATTATCATTATGGAACCATATTATAACCAGTTAATTTTTATATTATGTAATTATGGAATTAGATGTTATTATTCCAAAAATGTAAAAAATAGCCTCTCTTATTTCCCTAATCCTACATACTAACTCGAAGACATTTGTGGCTTTTTTATTTTGCAAAACGTGTCGGTTTAATTGTCAAGTTATTCGATTTATAAACCTCAATTAAAGCTTTTAACAACTTAGCAATAAAGCTTTATCCTTTTTTAAGTTAGTTTACCGTAAATAAAGCAAAAAAGAGGGTAACCAATCCCCTCTTTTTAATTTTGTGAAAAAAACAAATATCTGCCATACAGAGCCGAAGAAATTTCACTTTAGAAAATACTATCCTATTTTAAACCCGGCGTACTGTTATCCTTATTTCTTACCCTTATTCTTCCGGAATATTGTCTTCAGGTTTTTCAGACTTATTTTTTGCTTCTTTTTCCCTTTATCAGAAATTTTGGATTTACTCGCATCTGTATTTTTTGTTTTTTTGCCTTTTTTTAAATTTTTAGCTGCGGACTTATCCCCCCTGAGGCCAGGAATCATATTTTTTTCAAGATCCTTCAAATTCTGTTCGTACCGTGCCTCAACTTTAGAAACAAATTCTTCCTGATTCTTTAATACTATATTCGAGACTGTCCTAAAAATTTCAATTTTCATTTCGTTGGCTTTTTTGCGCTTTTCAAAAAAATTTAGTTTATCTCGCGTTATGTTCTTATGCTTATTTTTGGCTTTTTTAGCGTCCAGTTTTTTTTCAAAATTTTTCTTAGAGTTTCTCAAATATTTATCGGATACCGCATGTGCTACTTGTAAATTTTTTTCAAGATTTCCGTTTAAGGCTCCATATTTATCAACACATATTTTTAAACCAAGAAATAATTTCTCTATATTAGAAAGCGAAGACACCATTTGTTTTAAAATTTTCATATCTCCTTTGTGACTTTTATAGCTTTGATATTTATCATAAAGCTTTTTCGCAGCTAAAACAGCTAATGCCACAGCCGAGACACCAACGCCAACCCATCCCATGATACTTCCAGCTGCTGCCATCCCCGACAGCGGTACCCCAAATGCCCGTGTGGTCACATAAAGCCCCAACCAATTCTTGAATCCCCTAGCTATACCAGATGAAGCTATTGAATATGCTGTAAAGCCGACAGCAGCGAGTGATGTACCTGCTCCTGCCAAGCATGCAGCTCCAATATTCGTTCCATGGGAAAGTACTTTGGCAAAGTCCGGAGCTAACGTTTTTCGAGCTGTTTTGCTTAACCCTGTAAATAGGTTAGCTATTTTATCCAGTTCTTTCAATATTTCCGTACTTTGTTCGGTAGACAGATTGTTTGCTTCTTTAATTAGGTTGGTATATTCCAATGCATTAAACTCTATACGGAGTCGATGGGCAGCTTTATAAGAATTATTTCCAAAACGTAACATTTCAACTAGGTAAAGTGCACCATTTTCTCCAAACCACAGATCCATAACCTCTGGGGTAGCAGCAACGGTTTGAAAACGAACATATTTGCCTCCTGGATACATTTCTTTATAAGTAGCAGACTTTTTAAGCTTTTCGTAGTCTTTTAAAAACTTATCAATTCTTTTGCTACCTGTAAACATCTCTTTCCCTGCTCCTTTTACGTTCTCTAAAAAAATTTTTCCTCTTCCTCTTCTCATTACAATCAACTCCTTTGTATTTTTTTTTATTTTGTATATGTAATATAGTTAAAAGTAATAAAAAAACAAGCAAAATTTTTAAAATATTTTACGGTTTATATATATTATACCCCCCCCCCC
>CAQJOC010000002.1:4552-22809 GCA_948815685.1 uncultured Eubacteriales bacterium
GAAAAAATCAAGGTTTTTTTGTAAAAATTCACAATAAATAATATTTTTTAGATATTGTAAAATAAAACCAAAAATGTAAAATCTAGAAAAACAGAAAAATTTTCCCTATATTCTTCTAATATTTTTTTGTTATTAAAAATATTATTCTAAAAGCGGTTAAACAAAAAAGAGGGATTATAGCTCCCTCTTAGTGATTTTTTACTACCATTTTGGATAACTTGGCTTTGATTGCGTAGTTATTTACTTTATTTAATAACTTGTCTGGTTTTTTAAATTGTTTAATTAAATTTATTTTATTCATTGTTTCACGTGAAACATTATAAAGGTTTTTTTGTTATTTTTGCAGAGGCTCGAGGATATTTGGGGGAAGTTTTATCTGTTTTTTTTATTAAAATTAAATTTCTTGTACCATTTTGATTTGGGAGTTCAAATTTTTCAACAGTCTGTAATTTACCATTTAAAAGCTTAATCGAATTCCCTGCATTTATTAATTCTTGTTCCACGTTTGGACCTTTTAAAGCTACAAAAATTCCGTTTATTTTAAGAAATGGTAAACAGTACTCTGTTAAAATATTCAAAGGTGCAACAGCTCTCGCCACAACATAATCAAATTTATCTTTATAATTTTCATCTTTTGCTAAAACTTCGGCTCTTTCATGAAAAACTGCATATTTTACGCCTATTTTATCCATTAAATTATTTAAAAAATTAACCCTCTTTTGAGAACTATCCAAGAGTGTCAGGTTAATTTCGGGATAAACAATTTTTAGAGGTACCCCGGGGAAACCCGCACCGCTTCCTATATCTATAATACTACTATCTTTTTTTGGCTGAATTACCTTACATAAAATTAGACTATCTAAAAAATGCTTTATTGCAATATTTTTAGGCTCTGTTATAGCAGTTAAATTCGTATGCTTATTGTACTCTAAAATATAATCAAGATAAATTTTAAAAACTTCAATTTGTTTATCACTAAGATATATGTTTAGTTCCAAAGCCCCGTTTTTTAGTGCGTCAGTAAATTCTGTCATTAATATTTATTCCCCCATTCTTCGCTTTTTTGCAATCCATACCATTAAAACAGATACATCTGCTGGACTCACACCTGAAATTCTGGAAGCTTGTCCCAAACTTCTAGGTTTAATTTTTTCAAGTTTTTCTCTTGCTTCCAATCTAAGGCCGGTCAAACTTTTATAATCAAAATCTTCAGGTATAATTTGACATTCCAATCTTCTCATTTCTTCGATTTGTCTTTTCTGTTTTTCTATGTATCCTTCATATTTTATCTCTATTTCAGCTTTTTCTAAAATTTCTTCCTCTATTTTACCCCTAGTTTTATCAAAAGGTTTTAAAATTCCATAATTAAGTTGAGGCCTTTTAAGTAAATCAGATAATTTAACTCCTGTTTCGATAGGCGATGTTTCACGTGAAACAATTTCATCATTTAATTCTTTACTTGGAGTAATTATGGTGTTTTTAGCCCTGTTTATTTCTTTTTCTTTTTTATCTTTTTTGTAAAGAAAATTTTCCCAAACATCATTGTTGACAAGCCCTAATTTTCTTCCTATGGGCATCAGTCTTTCATCGGCATTATCTTGTCTCAAAACTAAACGATATTCCGAACGTGAAGTCATCATCCTGTAAGGTTCATTCGTCCCTTTTGAAACCAAATCATCTATAAGTGTTCCTATGTAAGAGCTGGCACGGTCTAGAATAAAAGGTTCTTCACCTTTAGCTTTTTTAGCTGCATTTACTCCTGCTACAAAACCTTGAGCTGCTGCTTCTTCATAACCTGAACTACCATTAAATTGTCCGGCACCAAATAATCCCGAATTGTTTTTAAATTCTAGTGTAACTTTAAGTTGAGTCGGATCTATGCAAGAGTACTCTATGGCATACGCAGGACGCATAATTTGGACATTTTCTAAACCTTTTATTGTTTTATAAAATTTAATCTGAACTTCCTCGGGAAGGGAAGATGACATACCTTGAAGATACATTTCTTCTGTATTCATTCCACAAGGCTCGATAAAAAGTTGGTGTCTTTCTTTGTCCGGGAAACGAACCATTTTATCCTCTATACTTGGACAATATCTCGGGCCGATTCCATCAATTCGACCGCTATACATTGGAGACCTATGTATATTTTCCAAAATAACTCTTTTTGTATCTTCATTAGTCCATGCGATATAGCAAGAAGCTTTATTTTCCCAATTTTTATTTAAAATTTTACTGCTGTAAGAAAAAGGAATAATTTTTTTATCTCCGAGTTGTTCCTCTAATACAGAAAAATTTATACTTGATTTTAAAACTCTTGCAGGTGTCCCTGTTTTAAAATTTCTCATAGCTATACCCAAGTTTTTCAAAGAAACAGATAAAAAATCAGAAGAAAACATTCCATCTGGACCGCTAACATAAGAAACTTCTCCAATATGAATTTTACCATTAAGATATGTACCTGTTGAAATAACCACGCATTTTGCCAGATATATGGTTTTTAATCGAGTTTTTAAGCTCCACATATCTTTGTTTTTATTAATTTCAACAATTTCAGCTTGTTTTATTTCTAAATTTTCTTGAAGTTCTAGCTTATGTTTCATAATCCTACTATATTCACTTCTGTCAATCTGAACTCTTAAGGAATGAACAGCCGGTCCTTTTCCTATATTTAACATTCTGCTTTGCAAAAAGCATTCATCTGCAGTTTTTCCAATTTCTCCGCCTAAGGCATCCACCTCTCTGACTAAATTTCCTTTTGCGGTCCCTCCGATAGAAGGATTACAAGGACAATTCCCTATTGCGTCCAGATTCATTGTAATAATCGCAGTTTTACATCCCAAGCGTGCACTTGCTAAACCAGCTTCTATTCCGGCGTGTCCGGCTCCAATAACTAAAACGTCATAACTTCCCGCAACAAAATCCAATATATAAAACCTCCTATTTTTAAAATTTTATTATTCTTTACAATATATTATAATAAAAAAAGAGCAAAAAAGGAAATTTAATTATGGTGAAATAACTTAAAAACTCACAATCACATATTTAAAGTTTTTTGAGATAGTTTTATCAAATTTTTATCTCTAAATTTATTTCAATATAATTTATATTTGCGAATTATTTGGCTACAAGAAAATTTTAACTAATGCTTTATTTTTAATAAATAAGGTGGTATAATTTTATATAGAGGGAAAAGGAGAGGGGAAAATCCGTGGTAAAAGTGATAGCAATTTCCAATCAAAAAGGAGGGGTAGGTAAAACGACTACCGCTGTAAATCTTGCGGCGTCTATGGGGATAAATGGTAAAAAGACATTGCTTATTGATATGGACCCTCAGGGAAACACGACTAGTGGCGTGGGATACAATAAGAAAAATATAAAATTATCTGTTTATGATTTGTTGATAAGGGATTGTAAAGCAGAAGAAGTCGTAATTAAAACTGATTTTAAAAATTTAGATTTAATCCCATCTAGTATGGATCTTGCAGCAGCAGAGCTTGAACTTATAGATTTCGAATCAAGGGAATCTAAATTAAAAAATAAAATTAATTCCATAAAAGAAAAATATTCTTATATCATTATAGATTGTCCGCCGTCACTTGGTCTTATCACAACTAATGCCGTTTGTTCAAGTGACACAATTTTAATACCGGTACAGTGTGAATATTATGCCCTTGAAGGATTATCACAGTTAATGAACAGCACATTTAAAAGGATGAAAAAATTCAATAAAAGATTAGAACTCGAAGGAGTCCTAATGACTATGTATGACGGAAGATTAAAACTGACGGAACAAGCGGCAAGTGAAATTAAGAAATTTTTCCCAAATAAAGTGTTTAGTACGGTAATTCATAGATGTGTTAGGCTTTCTGAAGCTCCAAGTTTTGGAAAACCCATTTATTATTATGATAAATCATGTAAAGGGACACAGGAATATATTGATTTATCAAAAGAAGTAATAAAAAACAGCAGATAAAAGAAGACAGTTAAAAACGGAATAAAAATTAAAAACAAGAAGTATAAATAAAGGAGGAAAATGAATTTTGGCAGTAAAACTTAGGGGTCTTGGAAAAGGTCTGGATGCAATATTTATGGAAAATGATTTTGGTACGGACACAGAGAAAGAAATCTTAATGGTTAGAGTTTCAGATGTAGAACCTAATAAAAAACAACCTAGGGTTAATTTTGATGAAAATGCACTTTCGGAACTTGCCGACTCTATAGCAACCAAGGGTGTTTTACAACCTTTACTTGTAAGACCGATTGAGGAAGGTCGTTACCAGATTATAGCAGGGGAGAGACGCTGGAGGGCAAGTCGTATGGCAGGTCTTACAGAGGTTCCCGTAATAGTAAAAGATTTAGATGATTCCGAAGCGATGGAAATTGCATTGATAGAAAATTTACAACGAGAAGATTTATCTCCTGTGGAGGAAGCTAAAGGATATCAATCTCTTATGGAACAATACGGACTCACACAAGAAGAAGTTTCGAAAGTGGTAGGTAAATCTCGTTCCGCTGTGGCTAACACGTTAAGACTTTTAAGTTTACCCAAAGAGGTTTTACCACTTTTAGAAAACGGAAGTATCTCAGCAGGACATGCCAGAGCAATGCTTGCACTTAAATCCGAGGAAGATATAAAATATTTATCGGAAAAAATTTTTAATGAGGGTTTATCAGTAAGACAGGTTGAACAGTATGTACAAAATATACTTTCAAAGAAAAAAGAAAAAAGAAGAACTTCTACTAATCGTGAAACAATATATGATGAAATAGAGATTTCATTAAAAGAATATTTAGGCAGAAAAGTTAAAGTCAGAGAAAATAAAAACAATAGAGGAATACTTCAGATAGAATTTTTTAATGAAGATGACCTTATGAATTTAGTGCGAGCATTTGAAAGATAAAATAATGAAATACAGAAATAAAACTAAACAGCAAAACTTGTTTAATTTTATTTTTATTTTTTAGAAAAAAGTATTTCATATCTTTTCATAATAAATTTTTTCGCATTTTTCAAATTAGTTTACTATATTTTATCAATACTATAAAATTTTTGTAATGATTTTCCCTACATTTACAAATTAGGAAAATTTAAGAAAATTTTTCTTTTTCTATTTGTTTTAACCTTTTTAATGCAGACTGTAACTGAAAATAAAAAAACGTTAAATGTGAGACTTCGGTCTCATTTTTAATTCTTTCTAATGAGTTTTGGCATTCATTAGGGATTTCTTGAGATTCCTTATTCTGAAAAATTATTTAGTTTTCGTGTTACTTGACCATAATTTAATAGTTACATAAAATCTATATTGACATATCAATTTTTATATGTTAATATTTCATTATTATAAATTAAAATAGAGGAGTATATAAAATGAAATTTAGAAAATTATGTTTGATATCGGTAATGTTTTTTGTGTGTGGATTTTTCGGTTTTGTACACGCAGGACCGAATTATTTTAAAACTTTTAAAGAAATTGAAGACTTTTTGAGTCGCTCCGAATTCGATTTAAATCATGCAGGTGAACTCTCTGAATTTGCAAAACAAAAAGGGCTTAATTTCGAAGAATGTTGTAATTTATATGTAGAAGATTTTCAAAAAACTCGACGTGGTTCTTGTAGAAATATTGCTACGTGGGTTAAAAGTAAGCTCGACAAAGCAAATATTCCAAACATTCTTGTAGGTTGTAGCTCTGGATCTGGATCCGTTGACCACGTTGCTAATGGTTATATTGGTGCTGATGGGTCTTTTAATATGTTTGATGGTGCAACATTTACAGAACACCGAAAAGATAAAAAGAAACCTTTATACCGTGCTTCGTTTAAGAAATATGTAGAGACATACGGTCTATCGGATCTTTGTGTCTTCGATAAAGAATTCAGCAAACAAATTATTCCCAACAAATCTGATTGTATCGGCACGGATATGATTGCATACTGTTTGCGTGAAAAATCTCAAAAACAAATAGATTTTCTCTCTAAAGGAGTTCCTGAGAATTTTGCAAATCTCTCAAAATGGGCTATTTTACCAGGTATCGGTTCTGAAGAACAGCGAACAGAACTCAATCAATTAACTAGCAATTTACATTCTAATTATAACTCAAATCCTAGTGATACACAAAATGACTTGGTGCAATTAATTTTTAGCAAGGTTCGTTCATTTTCTGTAGTATAAAAACATTATAAATTTAAATAAGATACACACCTTACTGAGATATCTTTAAGTAAAGGTGTGTTTTATTATTTTACAATAAATAATATTTTAGTTTTGTAAATTTCTATTTTGGGAGTTGGCCTGCTACAAACAGCACTCACTGTGCCCTAAGTCTAACAGGTAAAACAAGAAAGAGAAAATTTTTCCCTTCTTTGGGCAAAATTTTAATAGGGCTAAGAGAACCGTTAATCTCAATAATAACTTCGTCTGTATCGGAATTTCTCAAAGCATCCATCATATATTTACTATTAAACCCAATTTCAATATCTTCTCCCTCTGTTTTAATCGGAAATTCATCAAAAGCTTTTCCTATTGCGGTAGAACAGGAAAGCCTTGCAAAACCTGTAGAAATATTGCATCTTACCGGGCTTTTTAGTCTTTCATTTATAAGGAGAGAAACTCTTTCAACACTTTCAAGCATTAATCTCGTATTTACAGATACCCTAGTTTTAAACTTTTCCGGTATAGATACTTCATAATCTAAAAATTCTCCCTCAAGAAGCCTTGAAATTACGCAATATTCTCCCGTATTAAACATTATGTGCCTCTGTCCTGCAAATATCTGTAATGTTTTATCCTCTCCATCCGGAAGAAGTTTTAAAACCTCTCCAAGGGCTTTTCCCGGAACAACAAATCTTATTTCTAAATTTTCTTTTATTTCTTCAGTTCTTACCGCCATTCGATAGCCATCCACAGAGACCAGTTTTATCTCATTCTTTTTTATATCAAAAAGAGTGCCTGTATGTACAGGCTTTGTATCAATATCTGCGACAGCAAAGATTGTCTGTTTTATCATGCTTTTAGCTATTTGAACGGGTAAATTTATTGAATCCGGATTTTCAATTTCTGGAACTTCAGGAAATTCTTCTGCACTTATTCCAACCAAAGAAAATTCACTTAGTCCACTTTTTATTGAAACAGTAAGTCTTTCTTTTGTTTCTATTGTAACGGTTTCCGCGGGAAGCCTTCTTATAATATCTGTAAAAAGTTTTGCACTCAAAACAATTTTTCCTTCGTTTAAAACTGTTGCATCAATGCTTGTTTTTATAGCAATTTCCGTATTGTATCCGCATAGTTTCAACTGCGAATTTTCTGCACTTATAAAAACACCCTCAAGTGCTGCCAAGTTTGATTTTGGAGAAACAGCTCTTTGAACATTTGACAATGCTTCAACAAGTTTTGTTCTTTCGCAGGTAAAATTCAAAACAATCAGTCCTTTTCTTTTTAGAATTGCTATTAGTATGTAACTATAGTATATATTTTTAGTATTAGTAGTAGGCACGGTGGAAAAGTTAAAAGTTGTTGGAAAGTTAGTATTTTTGTAGAGTTGAGGAAAATTTTTTCATGTGAACTTATTGTTGATATTTTGGTTGAAAAATTTTTCGGGTGATTTTATTAAACAAAAGTGTTGAAAGAAGATTGTTGAGTGTTAAAAAAAAGTGGAAAATTTTTTTGCCCTTTTGAGGTGAAATTCAACAGCTTTTGTGAGAAAGTTGAAAACTTTCAACATAAAAAACTTTTCAAAGAAGAATATCTATTTTTCATATTAAAAATAACTTTAAAAGTTTCTTTTTTACAGCATTTTTCTCTCCTCACGTTTTATTACAGTATCAAATTATTAATACAATTTATTTTTTACAATTTTCTTTACTAAACTCCTACCAAATTAGTATTAATTAAAAACTTTTATCTTTTTGTTATACCTATTTTTGATTACCACAGCCTTTATTCTTTATTTTTTTTATCTTATTTTTGATTAAACAACGATTTTTCGGATATTATAAAAGAAAATTATCTGTCTCTTATATTCTTTATAATATCCTCAACCATAGCTTTTATTTTTTTATCTTTGTTTATTGTTTTTTCTGCTTGCTGTATTGCATAAACAATAGTTGAGTGGTCTCTCCCGCCGAATTCATCACCGATAGAGGATAAAGACATTTGAGTAATTTCCCGAACGACAAACATCGAAAGTTGACGGGCATTTGAAACAGCCGAAGACCTTTTCGAAGACCGGATATCTTCACTGCTTACACCGAAAGTACGTGCGACTTCATCTATGATTTTTTCAACGGTAACAGGTGGCGGCTGGTCGTTGTTTAAAATATCTGATATCGCAGCTTGAGCAGTTTGAAGTCCCATCGGTTCACCGCCGAGCAAATTATATGCTTTCATCTTTTTAACAGCCCCTTCGAGCTGTCGGATATTCGTTTTAAGATGTTTGGCGAGATAATCACAGACGTCCGCAGGCATTTTGATATCCAGCATTTCTGCTTTCCTTTTAACAATAGCAATTCTTGTTTCAAAGTCAGGAGGCTGAATATCGGCTATCAATCCCCATTCAAAACGAGTACGGAGCCTATCTTCAAGAGTCTGAATTTCTTTGGGAGGTCTGTCTGAGGTTAGAACAATTTGTTTTTTTGCTTCATAAAGGGAGTTAAAAGTATGAAAAAATTCTTCCTGAGTGGAATCTTTACCAGCGATGAACTGGATATCATCCACTAAAAGAATGTCTGTTTTTCGATATTTTTGATGAAATTCTAATGTGGAATTTCGCCTAATGGAATCAATAAGTTCGTTTGTGAAATCATCACCTTTTATGTAAAGTGTTGTCATATTTGGTTTGTTTTTTTTGATATCATTACAAATTGCATAAAGAAGGTGAGTTTTACCAAGTCCGGAATTTCCGTATATGAAAAGAGGATTATAAGCGCCGGCCGGATTGGCTGCAACAGCAAGGGCTGCAGCATGTGCAAATTTATTGGAAGAACCGACTATATATGTATCAAATGTGAAATCATATTCGGAGTCTATGGCTAAATTTTGTTTGCCTTCCTTATTTTGACTATCGTTTTCCTCCGGAGTTGTCAGACAAATATCAAAACCCGAACCAAAAATTTCACTAAAAGCACTGTTTAGAAGCCCTAGATAACATCTGTTGATAGTTTGACGATGAAATTCGTTCGGGACCATAAGCATTGCAGTACCTTTTTCAAAATCGAGCTTAATGGGTTTAATTCTGCTTATCCAAGTTTTATAGGCGACATCCGTTATTCGCGTTTTACAAAAATCGCAAATTAAATCCCATGCCTCGTTAAAGGATTCCATATTTAAGGTTCCTCCCAAAAAATAAAGCAAAAATTCTTAAAAATAGCATAATTTTTATTCTATCATAAAAGTTTTCAACTTTCAACATAAAAAGTTGAAAAAACCTCTTCTTATTTTCGAAAAAAAAATAAGAATAAACAAAAGGAAAAAAGAAAATTTTAAGATATGGAAATATTATAGAAAACAACGCATAAAGGTCAGCTCATGCCGTTGTGGGTATATCTGAGGGGATATTTTCCACCGTATTGAGCGAAAAATTTACAGCACATCTGGTACTACAACCTTCATATATTGTTGACCATACAAAAAAGGCGAATTAAAATCCGCCTTCTAAGTTTTTATTACTAAACCTTTTAATAAAAAAGGTGAAAAATTTTAAGTTTTATATGTCGTTAATTAGATGAAACATCCTGTTCCTTTACATTGACCGTTATATTAGCCGTTACACCTGTATATATTTTAATTTCATAAGGATAAGACCCAAAAGTATCTATAATTTTTGTTTCTTCTAAAGAACTTTTTATTTTCTTTTTTTCTATAAAAACTCCATATTTTGCATTTAATGCTTCTGATATATCTTTTGAAGTAACAGAACCAAACAGTTTACCCTTATTTCCTCCCTTTGCGAAAACATCAACAGATTTTCCGTCTATTAAACTTTTCACAGACTGTGCTTTCTCTAGTTCTTCTTTACGGATTTTTTCATCTGCAGCTTTTTTCTGTGCCAGTTCGTTAAGCGAAGCAGTATTGGCAACATATGCCTTGCTCTGAGGAATAAGAAAATTTCTTGCATATCCCTCTAAAACACTGACAACGTCCCCTTCTTTTCCTAAATTTTCTATATCTTCACGCAATATTACTTTGACAGATGTTGCCATTTTAATCACTCTTTTCTTCTTTATTTTCACTAAATAAATCTTTAAGTATATTGAAAAGTTTTTCTTTTACTTCTTGCAAAGACATTCCCGAAATTTGTGTGGCAGCCATTGACTGATGTCCGCCTCCACCAAGTTTTTCCATAATAACTTGAACGTTCACTTCACCTAAAGCTCTTGCCGAAACACAAATCTGATCCTTATAAGGAAAAATAACAAAAGATGCCTTAATCCCCTGAATCCCTAAAAGTTCATCTGCCGCTTGGGCACACGCAACTCTCACATCACCTTTTGATTCTTCAAGCTCCGCAACAGCACAGTTTACGTAAACTTCCGAACTATCAATAATTTTACACTTTATTTTATATGTGTCAATAGAATCGGAAAACATTTTTTTTACTTCAACGGTATCCGCACCCTTTTTTTTCAAATAAGCAGCGGCCTCGAATGTCCTTATTCCCGTTTTCATAAAAAAGTTCTTTGTATCAAGCATTATTCCCGCAAGCAAACATTCAGCCTCTGCTTTTTTGAGATTTTTATCTCCCATATATTGAACTAATTCTGTAACCATCTCGCTGGCAGATGAAGCAAATGTCTCATGATAAAATATAACAGCATCGGAAATATGATCCACTGCCATCCTATGATGGTCTATAACCACAATATCTTTACATTTTTTATATAATTCACCGTCTTCAAGAAAATTTACGCAATGTGTATCGACAACAACTAAAAGAGTATTCTCTTTTAATATTGATTTGCTTTTTTCCGGACTTATAAATATGACTTTATCGAGAGATTTTTCCAGTTTTTCTATTGTATCCCCTGCCAAAGATGTTTCTTTATCAACTACAATATATGCTTCTTTGTTTTTTATATTTGATGCTACACTCCAAATTCCGACTGCAGCTCCTATACTATCCAAATCTGAAAACCTGTGTCCCGTAATAAAAATCATATCACTGGTTGACATCTGTTCATACAAAGCGGCTGCAATGACTCTTGTCCTGACTTTACTTCTTTTTTCTATTTCTTTTGAAGTTCCTCCAAAAAATTCATATGTTTCGCCTTTTTTTATCGAAACTTGGTCTCCACCTCGTCCTAGAGACATATCCAAAGCGTTTTGTGCCCACCTTTCCGCTTCAAGCAAATTCATAGCTCCATGCCCTATTCCTATTGAAGCGGTAGCAAATCTATGGTCGTCAAGTTTCACATTATGAATTCTGTTTATTATTTTAAATTTATCGGTTTTAAAGATTTTTATGTGTCGTTCTTCAAAAATCATTATAAATTTTCCGTCTGTAAGTTTTTTAATAAATCCCGATGTTTCCGATGCCCATTCTCTTAACATAG
The DNA here is from genome assembly GCA_948815685.1 of uncultured Eubacteriales bacterium. Taxonomy (GTDB): domain Bacteria; phylum Bacillota; class Clostridia; order Oscillospirales; family Acutalibacteraceae; genus CASPLG01. Next base: position 16,100 of record CAQJOC010000002.1, read on the forward strand.
TTTCAACCGAAGAAGTGATTTGTGATAACTGTGCGTCTGTGCAATCTCTTTTAAGTTCTTCCATATTATCAAAAAGAATTAAAGCTACAACCGGTCGACTTTCACTATATTCCTGTTCTATTTCTTTATATTCAGTACATTCTATAAAATAAAGTGCCGCAGCACTATTAAACTGTGACCCATATACAATATAATTTCTTCCGTTAAACTTAATATCTACACCGTTTTTTGCTAGGACATCATTTAATGTTTCTCCGGCTAAAAATTGTAAAATAGATTCTCCAAGCCATCCTCGACCTTTTCCTACAACGTCTCTGAATAACATATTATATGAAACTATTTCACCTATTTTTCCGACTAAAACCGTAGGAATAGGGATTCTCTGTAAAAAATCCGTGTCGACATCTCCAAGTGCGTCAACAGCATTTTTTATCAAGCTATTTATATAACCGTCAAATTTTTTAATTCCAAAATAAATTAAAAGTGCTGAAACCATAGCTACCAACATATCTAAAGCAAACAATATCCAACTAAATGGTAAACTCAAACAAGCCATTACCATCATTGATATAGATACTATATAAAATAAAGGGGAAATTATCCAAATTTTTTTACTCAAAACTCACTGTACCTCCTTATCTAAAAAAAACAAAGCTTTTTGAGAAACTGCCACTATCCGAAAAGTCGAGGACTTTTGACTAAAGTATAGTATTATATAAAACTTGAAGCAAGTCAAATATATACCTTTGACGATTAATTTCTTAATAACTTTAAAACAGAGAATTATAAAAATTCAAAAATTTTCTCCGTGTATTTTTGACACACAACGAAAACAGAAAAAAGACATCTAAGGAAAAATTAAAAAGGAGGTTCCAAGAAGAGAATCTCCATAAAAATCTTTGAAACATTTGTAATTTTTTATTTTGCAAAGTATTGACTTAGTTTTTAAATTTTTTGATATAAAAAATGAAAATGATGATTTAAGAATACTTAAACTTTATAGAAAAGATATACTATTTAAAATTCCAAAATTTAAATATTCCTACCCAAAATCCTAAACCATATGAAATATGTAAAATAAAATGCACCAGCATTAGCCTTAATTTATCCGGTATGGTTGTTACCTTGTCATTTTTAAATGAAAAGTATAAATTCAATAGTATATATATACCCATAACAAAGATAAACATCCAAAATATTTTTTCAAAAAAGAATGAAGCTATACCGAAAATTGCCAAAAAAGTAACAAATGCCATTGGAACCAAGTGAGAAAACCTAGCAGGACGCCCGTGTTTTTTTATTATGGCAACTTTCCACATACCATATTCAAAATATTGTTTAAAAAGAGAACTATAAGTTGATCTGGGGTAATATATGCTTTTTATTGCCGGGGTACTATAAATTTTAAATCCTCTTTCTATCATCCTAAAGGTTAAATCGTCATCTTCGTTTCTTATAAATCTTTCGTCATACATGCCGATATCTATAATATCTTGTTTTTTAAATGTTCCTAAAAATACTGTATCTGCATAGCCTTCATAATCTTTGTCGTGGTTTTTTCCGCCTCCGAGTGCAAAGTCGGAATGATAAGCAGCTGCTATTACTTTTTGCAATACTGTTTTTCCTGCGGTAATAACAGGACCGCCAACATTTATGGCATCAGTTTTTTCAAGGTACTCTATACATTTAGATATATAATCATTTGCATATTGGCTATGTGCATCCATCCTGACTATATATTTCCCAACTGCCGATTTTATACCTATGTTTAAAGCATATGGAATAAATTTATTTGGATTATTCAGCAGTCGTATATTACATCCTTCTGTAATGTACTTTTTTATGATATCTACAGTTTTATCTTCAGAATTTCCGTCTACAAATATTATTTCAAGAAGGTTTTTAGGATAATCTTGATTAAAAATCGACTCAATACATTTTTCTATATATTTGCTTTCGTTTCTGATTGGAACAACCACTGAAACTCGAATTTCCGACTTTTCCAAAGGCTCCATCCTTTTTAAAAATATTTTGTTTATAGAGTATATCAAATAAAAAAATAAAGCAATTTTTTAAAATTTGCCGAAAAAGAAACTAAAGGCAACACAGCATAAAGGGAGACTCACGCCTTTGTGGCACATATGCGAGTATGTTTTCTACTTTTGAGATTCTATTTATAAAAAATATCAGCAGTTTAATGTTTCAAGTTGATTTTGCAGAAAACCTAATATATTGACTTAAAAGGTTAACTGGTCTTCTGTTTCTCCATCTGAATTATAGGTAAAACCGACTACTGGAATATTTTTTACTTTATATTTTTTGATTTCATCTGATGCGTCTTCATCAACTTCACGCACTTTTACTACCCTATGTCCTTTTTTTAATGTCATTACATGTACACCTATGGTATTTTTCGATGACTTCATCCCTAAAAGAGAACTTTCAAAAATAATTGCTTTTCCGGCGGAGGAAATCATCATAAATTCTTTATCTTGTAAAAGATGAAAACAGGCCACCAGTGGAGATTTATCACTAAATGCTTTTAAAAGTTTTTTGCGATTTGTTTTTGTAAAATACGCTTTCATCTCTACTTTAGCGACTTTTCCATCTTCAAAGAAAAATAACATAAATCCTTCGTAATTTTTTGTTACAGCCATATATACAAGTTTTTCATCTTCGTCTGCCGAAACTTTCGCACCTATAAATTCTCCGAGAACACTTGCCTTGGTATCCGGGAAACTGCTTCCTTTCATTTTATAAACTTTTGATTTCATGGAGAAAAATAGTAAATCAGAGCCGTTATTTCCTTCGACCTCTTGAGAAATTTCGTCGCCTTCTTTAAATTTGTGTTCACTGCTTATTCTTAAAGATTGAGGCGTAATTTTTTTGAAATATCCCTCTTTAGTAAAAAAGAATGTAACAGGATAATCCGGCTCTGTTTCTTCATCTTCTTCAAATAAAATATCTTCCGGGTAAATAATCATACTTTTTCTCGGTTTTCCATTTTCTTCAGATATTTTTTCAAGTTCTGAAACTATTATTTCTTCAAGCCTTGATTTATTGTTGAGTATTTCCTCTAATTCTTTAATTTCTTCTTCCAGCTCGTCTATTTCATTTGTCTTTTTTAGTATATATTCTCGATTCAAGTGTCTAAGTTTTATCTCAGCGACATATTCAGCTTGTATTTTGTCTATTTCAAAGCCTTTCATAAGGTTCGGTATTACCATCGATTCTTCTTCGGTTTTTCTTATAATCAAAATTGCCTTGTCTATATCTACAAGTATTTTCTTTAAACCATAAAGCAAGTGGAGTTTTTCTTTTTTCTTTTCCAAATCAAATTCTGTTCTTCTTTTTACACAGCTTTCTCGAAATTCTGTCCATTCCCGAAATATTTCCCGAACTCCCATGACTTTAGGGACACCATTTACCAAAATATTAAAGTTACATGAAAAATTATCTTCCAGTGTAGTTAATTTGAAAAGTTTATTCATAAGTCTATCCGGGTCAAATCCTCGCTTTAAATCTATGGTTATCCTCAACCCATCAAGACCTGTTTCATCTCTTATATCGGATATTTCTTTGATTTTTCCCAATTTAACGAGTTCTATTACTTTCTCTATAATTGATTCACTTGTTGTAGTGGAAGGAATCGCATTTATATCAATACAATTTGAACTTTTATCATAAGTATAACGTGCACGAACTCTTATTCCGCCTTTGCCGGTTTTATATATTTCTTTTATTTTATCTTTTTCATATATTATTTGTCCACCTCCGGGAAAATCCGGAGCAATTAAGGTTTTAGTTATATCGTGATTTTTATTTTTTATAAGTGCTATGGCAGTCTTACAGACTTCTTTTAAATTAAAAGGACAAATCGAACTTGCCATTCCAACAGCAATTCCGGTATTCGCATTTACAAGTATAGATGGAAAACTTGCCGGAAGTAAAACAGGTTCTTTTAAGGTATTATCGTAATTATCCGCAAAATCCACAGTGTTTTTTTCTATATCTCTAAATAATTCATAACATATGTTATCAAGCCTTGCTTCTGTATATCTAGATGCTGCATAAGCCATGTCTCTGGAAAAAGCTTTTCCAAAATTTCCCTTAGAATCTATATAAGGATGTAAAAGAGCTTCATTTCCTCTACTTAATCTTACCATTGTATCATATATTGCACTGTCTCCATGGGGATTGAGTTTCATTGTTTGTCCCACAATATTTGCGGATTTTGTCCGTTGAGACCCTAAAAGTCCCATCTTATACATAGTATAAAGAAGTTTTCTGTGAGATGGCTTAAATCCGTCTATTTCGGGAATGGCCCTAGACATAATAACACTCATTGCATAAGGCATATAATTTTTTTCTATTGTATTAACAATTTTTTGTTCCATTATCTCTCCCGCACCGTCTATAACGCCTTGATGCCGAGATGGCTTATTATTGTAAAATTTTTCTTTTTTTCTTTTTGTCATTTAAAATCACCCCTTTTGGTTTGTATAATCCCAAAAAAATAAAAATAGAAATGAAAAATAAAAAGTGTTTTAATATTTCACACCTTTTTTCGTGAAAAAAGGTGAACCCAAAAAAGCCTAGGGGGAGGATGTCGATTCCTCCCCCTCCACACCCCCACCTAAACGACCGGGCTGCTGCCCGGACCCAGCTGTCTAAATCTTTTACTCTGCAAATTTATTGTAAATTTTTTCAAAATGTTTGATTATTTTACTTAAAATAACTGCACAATATAAAGTCTATTCTTTCTTTGTCAGATGACAAGATAATAAAATATTTTTTAATAAAAAAGTGAAAATGAAAAAGTAAAAATGAAAAGAGTGAAAAAATAGAAAAGTCTGTTTCCTCTGTGAAATTTTCAAATTGACCATAACACCGACAAAAACACAGCTTTATATGTCCCTTTATTTAAAGTAATAATTATTTTATTTTCAAAGTTTATTGTTTTAGTTTCTTTTATCTTTTCTCTTTATTTTTTTATTCCTTTATTGATTTCGCTTTACTTGTATAATTTTTTAATTTTTATATTAACTTATATCTGCAGTTTCCAGATAAAACTTCCCATTTTCTATTATATACTTCTTTCTTCCGGCAAGGTCATCACCTAATAAAATATCAAATATATCAGCTGTTTTTTTTGCATCTGCCGGCATAACCTTTATAAGTCTTCTTGTCAAAGGATTCATCGTTGTAAGGTTCATCATATCAGGTTCATTTTCACCTAATCCTTTCGATCTTTGTATTGTATACTTTTCATCTCCTATCTTTTTTAAAAATTTTTCTTTTTCTTCTTCATTATAAGCAAAATACGTCTCATTTTTTGTGTTTATTTCATAAAGAGGTGATTCTGCAATAAAAACTTTTCCTTCTGTAATAAGCTTTGGAGTAAGTCTGTAAAGCATTGTCAAAAGAAGAGTTCTGATTTGAAATCCGTCAACATCGGCATCTGTACAGAGAATAACTTTGCTCCATCTTAAAAGATTTATATCAAATGATGCCATATCTTTGCCGGCTCTTGAGGTTTTTACCTGGACTCCACATCCTAAAACTTTAATAAGGTCCACTATTATTTCATTTTTAAAAATTTTATTATAATCTGCCTTGAGACAATTAAGTATTTTTCCACGTATTGGAATTATAGCTTGAAAATTCGGGTCCCTTGCTTGTTTACACGCTCCAAGTGCAGAATCTCCCTCAACTATAAAAAGTTCACGAGTACTTACGTCTTTACTCCTACAATCTACAAATTTGGCAATTCTGCTTGTCATATCTATATTTCCGGTAAGTTTCTTTTTAAGATTTAATCTAGTTTTTTCGGCATCTTCTCTGCTTCTTTTGTTTACTAACACCTGACCACAAATTTTATCGGCTTCTATTGGATTTTCTATAAAATAAATCTCCAGAAAATGTTTAAGCATTTCAGTTATAGCTTCTTGAATACCCTTATTTGTAATCGATTTTTTAGTCTGATTTTCATAAGATGTAACACTGGAAAAAGAAGAAATTACAATTATCAAGCAATCCTCTATATCTGCAAAACTTACTTTGCTTTCATTTTTATTATATTTTCCTGCCTGTTTTATATGAGCATCCACTTTAGAAACAAAAGCATTTTTAACAGCTTTTTCAGGGGCTCCACCATGTTCAAGCCAGCTTGAATTATGATAATACTCGGCTATATGAATTTTATTTGAAAATGTAAGCGCAACCTCTATTTTAGTTTTATATTCCGGTTTGTCTTCTCTATCTCTAACCATTTTTTCAGATTGCCAATTTTGCACCGGTGTAAGGGAATCATTCCCGGCGAGTTCCTTTACATAATCCACTATTCCATTTTCATAAATAAACTCATTTTCCGTAAAATTACCATTTTTTTCTATTCTAAAAATAAATTTTATACCGGCATTTACCACAGATTGCCTTTTTATCATATCAATAAAATATTCATTCGGAATATCGATATCCGTAAAGACATGAATATCCGGTTTCCAATGGATTTTGGTTCCGGTGTCTTTACCTCGATATTTTTCCTTTTTTAAGCCACCGATATTTTCACCTTTTTCGAAATGCAAGGTATATCTAAATCCGTCTCTTCTTATATCGACATCCATATATTCCGACGCATACTGAGTTGAACAAAGACCTAATCCGTTAAGACCAAGCGAATATTCATAATTTTGAGCTTCAAGATTATT
>CAQJOC010000002.1:22819-28252 GCA_948815685.1 uncultured Eubacteriales bacterium
CCTGCATAAAGCTCACAAAAAACCAGCTCCCAGTTATATTTATTTTCGTTTTTATTAAAATCGACGGGGATACCTCTTCCAAAATCTTCAATTTCAATGGAATTATCTTTGTATTTAGTTATTACTATACGATTTCCATATCCTTCACGAGCTTCATCGATAGAATTTGAAATGATTTCAAAAACAGAGTGTTCACAGCCTTCTATTCCATCCGAACCGAATATTACAGCCGGTCTCTTCCTCACTCTGTCTGCACCCTTAAGTGAGGTTATGCTCTCGTTTCCATAAGCTTTTGTCAATCAAAATCACTCCTTTCTTCCGGTTGGAACTGTATACCAACAAAAAACCAGGTTTTTATTAATTGATTTTATACATTATAGCACAAAATATTCTTATTTTTTTCAGCAAAGTGTTATAGGTAATTATATATACACACATACGATTTGTCAATTTTTTTATTTTTGTAAAAAATAGCCAAATAAAAAAGAGAGAATTTTAAATTTTTAAATGTATAGCGAAATGACTTAAACACAATATAAATAGATATTCTGAAAAATCAAAATAAAGTTCCATGATGCAAATATATCTATTCCGATTTAAAATAATATGAAATAAATGGTCTTAAAATATCTCTCAAAGGGTCATTTATATGAGGAAGCATATAAGATTAGGTGTGACATAAGTTCAATAAGGACATAGAAAAGACTTCTACGAGAAAACAGCATAACCTCTTGGACAATGTAAGTTTAATAAAAAATCTTAAATTCACAGAAATTCTCAGTATTAAAAAGGTTATATCGTCTGACTTACCCCTTATTTCTACGATAAAAATAATTAGCTACTACGTATAAAAGCTAAAAATTTTCCTAATATTAAAAGATGCCATCCCGGATTATTTTTAATCGGAATAGCTATATTTTTTGTTTTAGGACATGGTCTAAGAAATTTATAAAATATTTTCGATATGAGGAAATTCAGAATCTCTGAGACCCTGAATTAAAATTTCAGCACGTGTTGCTTCGGTTTGAAATCTCGGGCTATCTCCTTGATAAACAGCATTTTTCATAATTGCAAGGCATTCCTCAATTTCTTCTATTTCTTCATGCTGAACAAATATTGCCATCATACACATATTATTTTCCCATAATTCAAAAAGATTATCTGACATTTCTGAAAGTTGCTGCTTACTTTTATTATTTTTTTTGTCTCTCATTGAAGTTAAAATTTCATTAGCTTGGGCTGCAACCTTGTCCAATGCAATCATCTCGTATATACAAAGCCCTAAAACTATGGCTACCAAAATTCCGGCAATAATGAGTTTATTTTTCATATTAAATCTCCTTTTTTATAATGTTGTATTGTTTATTTTTATTTGCTGTCATTATAAAAACATCACCGATATCAACATTTTCCCCTTTTAACACTTCATCAATCCAAGGTTTAGAAAGCCCACAAAGTGACAAAGAAAAATCTGAAATTTCTCCATCACTTACGACTACTGCATCGATGCCGTTATCCGGCACTTCAATTCCCAATGTCGAGGCATCGGGGGGCTGCTTGTCTGGTTTTTTGAGGACACTTAGTTTGCCATTTGTTTCAACGATTCCATATGCGATATCTTCAATAGAAAAAATATCTATTTGCCGAAGTTCTTCAAAAAGATCTTCAATTGTCATTCTGAGCATTTTTAATTCATTTTGCATAATTTTACCATCATTTATTACAACAATAGGACTCCCACAAATAAATTTTCTAAATTTAGAACTTTTTAACATAATAACTGAAACGATTACTTCAAATGCGACAAGAATAATAATGGGAATTGCTCCGCTTATCAAAGGTTGACCCGGATTTTGCATCGGGATTGTTGCAATATTTGAAATAAGAAGCGTTACAACCAATTCTGAAGTCTGAAGTTCACTAATTTGGCGTTTACCCATTATTTTTAATGAAAAAATTATAAGGATGTAAAGAAGAATTGTACGTATTAATGATACTGCCAAAATAACACCATCTTTCTTTATTTTCTATATTTTAAACACATAAAACTAGATAAAAGGTAATCTATTGGATATTTTGTTTATTCGACTTGTGTTTATGTTTTATTTGTTTTAATGTTTAGTATAGACAGCGCTGTTTAAAAGAGGTATGTTCATTCTGAGATATACAAATACAGCAAAGATATTGAATACATGCCACAGTATTATTCGTCCTATTATTTACAAACATGGGCTTCGTGTTTTTTAAACTGTGATTACTATATATATTATTTTCCATAATTTATACGAATATACCTATCCTAAAACAGCAATTCATAGATATAAATAGCAGAGATTAAATCTTGTCTGAAAAATAAAAAATAGCTAAAGTGGAGATAATTGGTAGATACGAAAAAATAGACCTCCTGCGAAATTAAAATAGACTTTTTGCAAAATCAACCTTAGACATTAGAAAGCTGATAATTTTTATAATTAGAATCTCAAAATTTGCAACTTTTTCCATTTTAAAGTCATCTATAGTCCGATATTTTGCGTTTTATTTATGAGTACATTTTGATTTAGCAGGAAGTATATTCTTTTTTTATTATTCATTGTTTTGTTTTAGGGCATATCTATTTTTACTTTATCCAATTCATCCATCATAGCCTTTCGCTTTGGATAAAGTTCTCGCCATTTAATTAAAATTTTACAAGCTTGTTCTCTACCGCCTTGTATTTTTGTCATATGCATAAGGAGATTTGCCCACGCTTTATAAGTTTTTCGGTTAGCAGTCTGTTTGGCTGATTTTATAAGATAATTTGAATATTTCGACACTACCTGTTTTGGATAATGTTTAATTAAAGATGATTCATATTTTTTAAGCTCAAAAACACTGTCTTTTGACATTACATATTGCAAAAGGCGTTTATAAAGCCCTTCTTCCTTATACAAAATCGCTGCTTCATATGGCTGTAATTCTGCAAAGAGTTTTTCACGTACATTTTCCCATTTTTCTACTGGATAAATAGCCTTTAACTCTCGAAATTCGTCCAAATTCACTTGGCTTATTACTATTTGCCAAAGTTGTTCACGGTATGCTTCTTGATTCCCATTTTTTCTGTATAGTTCTTTTAGTATACGACGATAATCTAATACCAAACCCGCATAATTTTTATCCAATATAAGTGATTCCTCCAATAAGGAAATCGCATTATTGTCATTATCTTGCCTTATATATAGAGACACACAATATTTCCTAATTTCCGGATGCTCCATGTATTTTTTGCAATATTTTAAAATCTCATCGGTACTTACTTGCATCTGTTCCATAACATTAATATGCTGTTTTGCCCAATGTTCCCTTTCGTACCGATTATTCCAATTATCTGAGTAAGAAATTTTTGAAGCCCTTTCTTCTGTATAATCGAATTTTTTTTGAAGATATTCCGGCTCTTGGAACTGCTCCATAAAAATATATTCAATACAGCAATCAATATAATCTGCCTCGGAAGTATCAATATATGACATCATCCAATAAAATATCTTTTCTTTCAATGAACTCTCCGCAGAAAATATTATCTTTTCCCATAACGTACAACAAAGTTGCACAAATTCTATAGTTTCTCCATCAGAATCATCGATTCCTATGTCGGAAACTTTTGAAAACAAATAACTAATCAGTTCAAACGCAGGTTCTAATAAATTTTGGTTGATTAGCTGCTGAACATCATTGTACAAATATTTTTCCATATCTTCTATGAATCTTCCCGCATCATCGTACTCAATGTATCCATAATAATCAAGGTAACTGCTGATTGTTTGGTCAATCTGCTTTTGATAAAGCTTTAAATCAACGTCTTCTTTGCTTTTTGCAAGAAAAGACTTTAGACGCAGAAAAAGTGTTTCATCCTGTTGTAATATTTGGGCTAAAAAATTTTTTAGTTCATAAACATCTGACTGGTCTAAAAGTGCTTTTATTTCTGTCTCAAAGTGACTATTTACAGGTTCTGTATTCTGTACAGCATAAAGGACAGCTGCCATATGTTTGCAGTGGTTTCCTGGTTCTGCATATGGGCAAGTACACTCCATTTCATTGATAAGATTGTCTTTCAAAGAAATCGAAACATTGTAATCTTCTGTCCCACATACAGAAGCGGTAATTTTATTTTTCGATATTTTTAAATTTTGTACATTTTCTGAGCAATAATAGTCATATCCTCGCCGGAGAATATGTTCTTCAAATAAATTTTTCCATATCATATAAAAATCTTCCTTTAATGAAATAATGCATAAAAATTATAATTTAGAGAAAACAACTCTGCCTGCAAAAAATTATATAGAAAACTAACTTAGCCCTTGTCTGAAAAATAAAACAAACTATATATTATTTTAGCTAATTAATAGATGAACCAAAGAAAATGAGGTCAGAAATACAAGAATTTAGTTTTTAAAAACTCCAAAAAAACTTTTTAAAACACTGAAACGTTTATGCCAAACTTTTAACCGAGCAATATTTTTTCGTATCTACTAATTATCCCTCTTTAGTTCTTTTTTATTTTTCAGACAAGCCCTAAAAATGTGAGACTAAAACTTTATTATGAAATGGTATGGAGGAAGAGTATAGGTTTATAGTCAAATAATTAAAAAAACAAACCAATATTTTACTGAAAAAAAGGGGGCAAAAATCCCATAGACTTTTGCCCGAACCTGTTTTTGTTGACACTTAAAAATGAACAAATGGAATAAAATAATATAGAATATACGGACAAATATTTTTGTTTCTTTTTCACTTAATATTTTTTAATTTTAATATTTTTAAGTTATATTTTTTCACAAACACAGGTAAATGCTTTTATTATCTCATCTGTTTCAGCAGATACCCCACCTGATGCAACTCTATTGTTTCCTCCTCCTTTGCCTCCTACTTTTTCAGTTAATTTTTCCATTATTTCGCTTGCAGATAAAGAATTTTTTAAATCAGCCGAAACACAAATTAACAGTCTTTTTTTATCTACTCCGAAAATTCCCAAAACTATCCCTTTGATTTTATCGGAAATTTCTATCATAGATTCATTAAATTTCTTATCAAAGTCATCCTTTGTTATATATCCTATTTTTATTTTATTGTCTTTGATTAATTTTAAATCTTTAATGTCTATGTTTTTGGATGTTTTATTTTTATTAGCGTTATGAGTTAATATATTGTTTATTTTTTCCACTAAATTTTCGGAATTAACTTTTAATAATGAAGAAGTATTTTTTAAAATATTTCTCTGATTTTGAACATATTCAATTGCATTTTCACCTGTTAAAGCGGAAATTCTCTTAATACCCTTGCCTATACTCTCAACTGAAGATATGCAAAATAAACCTATATTTCCGGTTCGACTTGTATGAGTTCCTCCGCAAAGTTCTTTAGACACCTTGCCGAAAGAAACTACTCTTACTTCATCTG
>CAQJOC010000002.1:28300-45866 GCA_948815685.1 uncultured Eubacteriales bacterium
AAGAGATTTTATTTCTGTTTTTTGCTCTATGTTCTCTCTTATGTATGCATTTACGGTTTTCTCTATTCTAAATAAATCATTTTCTTCTATATTTTTATCATAGTTAAAGTCAAATCTAAGAATTTTTTGCTCTACTTTTGAACCGCACTGATGAATATCTTTTCCAAAAATTTCTCTTAAGGCACTTTGCAAAAGATGTACTGCCGAATGATTATTAGCAAGCATTTTTCTTCTTTCTGTATCTATTTTTACTAAAACTTTTTCTTTTAGTTTTAAGTTTCCGTCCCCGCTTTCTAAAATTCCCAAATGGACAAACACATCTTTTTTAGTTTTTTTCACATCATAAATTCTAATCTTATTTTCACCATTTATTATAAATCCTTCATCTGCAACCTGTCCTCCGGATTCGGCATACATACATGTACAATCTAAAATTACAGCTAACTTGTCTCCTATTTTTAAGTTATCGGTTTGTTTATCTCCATTAACTAAAATATTTAGAATTGAAGCTTTTGTTTCATTATCTTCATAACCCTTAAAAATAGTAGGTGGAAAAATATTGAATTTTTCTAAATCAATATTTTTTTCATTTTGGGAATTTACATCGGATTTTTTAGAAATTTCTTTGTGCCTTTCCAATTTATCTTTAAACTCACCCTCATCAACTTTCATTCCCGAATTAGACGCATAATCCATAATTATATCAAAGGGTACTCCATAAGTTGTAACCAACTCAAAAGCTTGTTCTCCGGAGATTTTTGAAGTTTTACTTTTTATTTCATTTAGTATTTCAAGCCCTTTTTCAAGAACTTTCTTAAATTGACAACTTTCTTTAGCAAATTCTGATAATATAAGTTTTTTACATTCCTTAAAATTGGGATAAAGTTCAGAATATTTGTCTACAACAAACTCAATTATTTCATCAAAATTAAAATCATTAAGCCTCGATGTCATAACAATCATTATACATTTTCTTATAAGTTTTCTTGGAATATATCCTCTACCTTCATTGGAAGGTTTAACTTTTTCAGAAAGAATTAACGATATGGTCCTTAAATGGTCGGTTAAAATTCTTATTTGACGTTGAGAAAGACCGATTTCTCCTTTTTTCTCTTGTATGGAATTTTCGATTTTTTCCTTTATTGGAGCAAGCATATCTGTTTCATAAACAGACTCATATCCGTTTAACACCATTGCAAGCCTTTCAAGCCCTGCCCCGGTGTCTACACTTGTAAATTCAAGTCTGCTGTAAGTACCGTCTGAATTTTTATTTAACTGCATAAAAACTCCGGCGTTCCATATTTCTATGTATCTTTCCTTTGTGTCAAATTCTCCTCCCAATACATATTCTTTGCCTTTTCCGGTATCATAAAAAACTTCTGTACAAGGACCACACGGACCCGTTTCTGAAGTAGGACCCCAAAAGTTATCATCTTTTCCGCATGAAACTATGTGTTCTTTCGGCATACCTGCTTTTTCCCAATACTCTTTTGCCTCTATATCTTCATCTAATCCCATATCTGAATCTCCGGAAAACACTGTAGCATAAAGTTTGTCTTTGGGGATTTTTAGATAATCTGTTAAAAATTCATATGCTAAGGCGATGGCTTTTTCTTTGAAATAATCATTTATTGACCAACTTCCAAGCATCTGAAAGCTTGTTAAATGGTGTTTATCACCTATTTCATCTATATCTATTGTCCTTATACATGGCTGAATATTGCAAAGCCTCGGAGATTTCGGACGTTCTTCTCCCGTAAAAAATCTTTTTATCGGAGCCATACCGGAATTTATAAATAATAATGTAGGGTCATTTTTAGGTATTATTGAAGCATTTTCTATTAACAGATGGTCTTTTTTCTGGAAAAAATTTAAAAATTTATCTCGAATTTCTTTAGCAGTTATTGCGCTCATTGTTATTACTCCTCGAAAGACATATTTTGTATTATTATAACATGGCAAAGCATGAATTTCTACATATAAAACCAAACAGTTTGAAAAAAGCACTTTAATTAGGGAAGTTCTTTTTATTTTAAGCATAAGAATTGTATTTTTGTGATAGGTGGATATAAATTATTATACAAATTGTTAACGCTTAAAAAGAGAAAACAACACAAAATATCTATTGACATTTTATTTATTATTTGTTAAAATTTATACACGTTGCTTAAAAAAGGAGATTAACTTATGAATTTGAAAAAATTATCAGTTTGGGCTTGTAGTGGATTGTTGGCAAGTCTATTTTCGGGGTTAATTTCGTTAAATAATGATCTTTGTAATTTAAACCCATCCATGGTGGTATATGCGGAGGGACGTTTCTTTTATACTCACAATATTAATGGTACCAATTATAACAAAGAGACTAAAACGCTCACAATTCCTGATGGTTTTACATGGATAGACACCTGTGGCGTTTGTTTTTGTTGTCCAGATATTGAGACTGTTAATATTCCTGCCAGTGCAGCGATCATTCGGAAGATGGCTTTTGATGGTTGCACGAAACTTACAACGGTTAACATACCTCCCGGCAGTAGATTGGGAGAAATAGAGGATAATGCTTTTAATGGTTGTACTGCTCTTAAAACAATTGACTTACCTGAAAGTGTTCAAAAAATCAGCAAAAAGGCTTTTTTTGACTGCAGTTCGCTGATGGAGATAAACATACCGGATAATGTGCATACAATTGGTGAAATGGCTTTCGAAGGCTGTACCGCTCTTAGAGAGATTTCACTTCCCCAAAAAATAAAGGAAATTGCCTTCGGTACTTTTTTGAGTTGCAATTCACTTGCAAATATAATTATACCAGCTGATGTGCACACGATTGACAGAGCAGCTTTCCTTGGTTGTACATCTCTTAAAGATATCACTTTTCCTTTGAACCTTCAACTGATTGATCATATGGCTTTTGACGGTTGCAAATATCTTACCGAAATCTGGCTTCCAGATAAAGTAAAAAAAGTTGCTTTTGATGCTTTTTACGGCTGCAGCTCTCTTAAAAAGATTAACATACCTAATGCTGCAAAAATATTTGATGGTTCGTTTTCCAACTCTTCAGAAGTACGTATTGTTGATGATCTGGACGTCTCTAGTAGTACAGAAGTTTGCAGATATGCCTACAAAGATTAGGATAACAATAAAATAGAATGAATTAAAATATTATTAATTTTTTAACTAAATTTTCGGAATTAACTTTTAATAACGTAGGGAATATTGTTTAAAATACTTCTCTGATTTTGAACATATTCAACTGCATTTTTACCTGTTAAAACAAAAATTTTCTTAATTCCCTTGACTATACTCTCAGCTGGAGATATGCAAAATAAACCTGTATTTTAGGTTCGACTTGTATGAGTTCTTCCGCAAAATTCTTTAGATACCCTGCCGAAAGAAACTATTTTTACTTCATCTGAATATTTATTGTCAAATAAAGCCATATCTCAGTCTTTTATCGCATCTGAAAGAGATTTTATTTCTGTTTTTTGCTCTATGTTCTCTGGGAGAGTCTAAATTATTGTACAAATAGTCAATGATTAAAAAAGAAAACAACACAAAATCGGTATTGACATTTTATTTATTATTTGTTAAGATTTATACACATTGCTTAAAAAGGAGATTAACTTATGACTCTAAAAAAATTTAAAAAATCAGCAATTTGGGCTTGTAGTGGATTGTTGGTAAGTCTATTTTCGGGATTAATCCCGTTAAATGATAATCTTTGTAATTTAAACACATCCACGGTGGTATATGCGGAGAGACGTGTTTTTAATGATAAGTGTATTAATAGCACCATTTATAATAAAGAGACTAAAACACTCACAATTCCTGATGGTTTTACAGAGATAAGACTATTTAATCCCAAAGATCGCTATCCAGATCTTGAGACTGTTAATATCCCTGCCAGTGTAGAGATAATTGGAGCTGGTGTTTTTTGTGACTGTGCGAAACTTACAAAGGTTAATATAGCTCCCGGAAGTAAATTAAAAATAATAGAGATGGCTGCTTTTGAGCTATGTAGTTCTCTTAAAACGATCAATCTACCTGAAAGTGTTGAAAAAATCGGCCGTAGTGTTTTTCATGGTTGCAGTTCGCTGGAGAATATAAACATACCAAATAATGTGCACACAATTGGTGAAATGGCTTTCAAGGACTGTACTGCACTTGAAACGATTTTTATTCCGGGAAGTTGTAAAAAAATTGGTAAGGATTGTTTTGAAGGATGCAAGATAAAAATCTTGACAAATGACATAGCTTTAAAATTAATTGCAGATCCTAAATTTTTCCATGACGGTGTTTTTGATCTGTCATCTACTGATTTTGAATATATGGTTCCCCATGTCTTTGATGGAGGAAGTTTTTATAAAATGGAAACTTTAAAATTGCCTGGAAAATTAAAAGAAATACGTGAGTCATTATGTGAATATGAGTTGCCAATTATACACAGAAAGTATAATCTTAAACAGGTTGTTATCCCTGCAAGTGTTACTAAAATTGGTCGCAAGGCTTTCTATGGTATGGGTATTGAACAAGTTACTATTGTTGACGATGATATAACGCCAAGCCAATTAGAATTTATAGAAGACGAAGCTTTTGGTAATACAAGTCTTAAAAATATTTCAATTCCTAAAAAATGTAAACTCGGTAAAAGGTGTTTTTTGAATTCAGATCTTGAATCTGCCATTGTTCCATTTGATATAGATTCACTGCCTGAAAGTACTTTTGATGCTTGTAGCTCTCTTAAAAAAGTTACTATACCTACTGCTGTGAAGTCGATTGAGAAAAGAGCCCTTTACTCATGTCATAATCTGAAACATATTGATTTTATAGACCCTGAAAAGGACATCATTACACGGTGTAATTTAGAAAATTTTGAAATTCCTCAGCATATAGTATGTATGGGAGAAAATAGTTTTGGTAATAACTTTATAATTAGGTCTATAAAACTCCCTCCGAATTTACATACTGTTGAAAAGGCGACATTTCAAGGTTGTGAAAATCTTGAAAAAGTTGAATGCAATAAAGAATTGGAAGAAATCGAAGAGTCAGCTTTTTGGGGTTCCGGTCTCAGGCATTTTACAGCTCCTGAAAAAGTGAATTCCATTAAAAAAGATGCTTTTGGTGAATGTGTAAAACTTGGAAGTATTGAAGCCTTAGGAGAAGAGATATCTCTCGGAGAAAATTGTTGTGATTGTTGCCTATCTTTGCGATTAATGAGTTTTCCTAACGCTAATATAGTTACTGTCGATAAATCTTTAGGTGGAGATATAAATGAAAATTTTGCGCTTTTTATGCCATCTAAGCCATCACAATCCCAATTAATAGTAAAAAAATAATGTAATACAAAATAATTTAGATGAAAATTAAATTTTAAAAATATCAGCTTGCCGAAATTTCAAGTTGATTTTTCAGAAAATCTCATCTAGGTTCCACCTTTTGCTCGATCTCTCGATCAAATTTAGATATCTCTTCAGAATATAGTTTGAATTTAGCATCTACCTGTGGAGCTAATTTTTCATATTTTGACCATAAATCGTAAGCTTTTGCATCACTTTTTTCTTTAGTAAATTGAACTAAAAGCGAATTCATTTGGTTACTCAGTTTTTTCCATTCTCTAAATGAATCGATAACACCTAAAAGACCATCTTTGCCCCAGTAAATTTTATAGGCAATCTGGCTATAAATAGTTTGAGATAATTTTCTGATGTATTGCAAAAATTTTTTTGTATCTTCAATTACTTTTGTAATGTCTTCTCTTACTTTTACAAGAATCCCAAGTGAATCATTTAGTTTTTTTAAATTTTCAGTTTGAGACTTCTTGAGTAAGGGGGGGCATTTTGCTGTATTATTTTATTCTCACGGGACAACAATTCTCTATACCGGCTATGAGTTCCTTTTAAAGTAATCAGTATTTGTTCTGAATCTTCTTTTTGATCTTTGAGATATTGTTCCATTACATTGAACCTAGCAGTAAATTGCTTAAACGCATCCGTATCTTTGTAATTCTCAAAGTAAGCAATTTGATCGTTAACACCGTTGACCATTTTATAACAATAGGCATACGCTGCCGCTGTTTCAGTTCCTAAATTACTAATGTCAGTATTAAATTTTGTTTCATTATATTGATTGAGTTCATTTTTAACACGGCTAGCCAGTTTTGAATCTAGTTGAGCATAAGTTTTACCCATTTAAAATTCCTCCCAAATTAAATAGTTAGATTTTGTTTTTTAACCTTATATATTTTTTATAAATTTAGTAACATAGATTTATGTTTTATATGTATTGTATAATAAAAGATGTATATTGTCAAATTAATTGTATTATTTTTACAATGTTTGGGTTGCGTATTAAAGGAAATTTTTGAATTGTTATAGTTTTCTGATTATTTAAATATTAGAGGTAATCTTGAAAATTGAAAATAAAAAAGTAAAAATGAAATATAAAGATAAAAAGTTAAAAAATAAATGTTAAAATAAAAAAGGTTAAATAAAAAAGATAAAATAAAAAGATAAAATAAAGATTTTTTGTTCCGGATAGGTCAAAAAAAATAGAAAAAGGCGATTATTTATGAGGGTTCGAAATATAAGTTTCAAAAATTATCGAAATCTTCACGAAGACAGGCTGAACTTTAGTAAAGGAATAAATATAATTTATGGTGAAAATGCTCAAGGGAAAACCAATATTTTAGAAGCTGTATGGCTTTTAACAGGGGCGAGAGCATTTAGAGGAACAAAGGACAAAGATTTGATTTCGTTCGGAAAGGAATTTGCGAGTGTAAAAGGTGTAGTGGATTTTAAAGAAAGAGAAAATGAAATAAAAATAGATTTTAAAGATAAAAAACGCACAGCAGAAGTAAATGGAATAAACCGAGGAGCAGCAACAGGAATAATTGGTTTTTTTAAGGCTGTGATATTTTCACCTGAACACCTTTTTTTGATTAAAGGCGGACCGGAAAACAGAAGAAAATTTATTGACGCAGCGATATGTCAAATAAAGCCGAGCTATACAGTACAGCTTATTCGGTACAATAAAACGTTAAAACACAGAAATTTTTTACTAAAAAGTATTCAAAGTAAGCCTGAGTTTGAGGATATGCTTGAAATATGGGATAAAAAATTGTCGGAATATGCAGGTGTTATAATAAAAGAAAGATTGAAGTATTCTGAAGAGGTAAGCAATTTAGCTGAAAAACTCTATTTTGAAATATCAAACGGAGAAGAGTTAAAGGTAAATTATGCCGTCCAAAAAGAAATTAAAGAGATGAAAACAGAAGAAATAACGGAAGAATATCTAAAAGTTTTAAAAGAGACAAGAAAAAATGATATTTTCCGAGGAACAACAAGTCAAGGACCACACAGAGACGAGATAGATATAAGTATAAATGGAAAATCTGCCAGACTTTTTGCATCTCAAGGACAACAGAGGTCGGCGGCGATAGCGATGAAACTTTCAGAAGCGGAAATAGCGGGAAAATTTGCGAAAGAACCACCGGTTATTCTGCTTGATGATATTTTAAGCGAACTTGATGAAAGAAGGCAGAACCAACTTTTCGGTCTTGCGGGTGAAGCACAGATGATAATAACAGGATGTGTTAAGCCCAAATTGAAATCAGAATTTAAGGGATTTTACGTAAAAGACGGAAGAATTTTTACGGAGGAATGATTTTTTGTTTTTACATTTGGGAAGAACTACAGTTGTCAAAAAGCGAGATATCATAGGAATTTTTGAAATGGATAAAATTACGCTTTCAAAACGGTGTAGAAATTATTTGTCAAACAAGGAGAAAGATAGTAAAATAATATATATAACACATAAGCTTCCTAAATCTTTTGTCGTGTGTGTGCAAGGTGGAGAGGAGAAAATTTATGTAAGTCAGCTTATGGTTAAAACTCTTTTAAAGAGAATGAAAAAAGATTGATTCTCGCAGTAAAAAGTTTGGCAAGTTAAGTTCTTGGTGCAGTTGATACAGAATGATTCTTGAAAATTGTTTACACGAAAACTTAAAGATAAATATTTTGTATCTTTGGATTACAATTAGATTATAAAACGTATTTTACTGAAGGAAGTAGAGCATAAGTTATTAAAAAATTGTGTAAACAGGCTCTGTATAAGGCATAAAGAGCTAAAATTGACAATATTACTTATTTTCTTTTTTATTAAACAGGTTTTAAATTTATAAAGCGACTAAAAAAATACAAAGTAAAAGATTAAAAAAGTAAAAGATTAAAAAAATAAAAGATAAAAGAGAAAAATAAGACAAAGAATAAAAATAGAAAAAGCAAAGTAGAAAAGATAAAGTAGAAAAGATTTAAAAACAGGGAAGTTCTCGTCAAAGTAAAGGGGCTAAGGGGGAGATTATCATAAATATTTTTGACTTGCCAAGTTGTCCGTACTGTGGAAAAAGGTTAGGGAAAATGGAATCATTTGTGACAAAAAACAGACCTCTTTATAAGTGCCCAAATTGTGGAGGGATATCTGAGGTCGAATTAAAGAAAGAAGCCTATAAAATTATATCTCCGGTGCTGTTTACCGTAGCAATAATATTTATTTCATCGGTACTTATTCGTGGAGAACTTTTTTTGATGGGTTTAGGTTTGCTTGTTATGGTTTTTGGCACGTTTTATTGGATGTCTTCGTATTTAATAACTTTAAAAAGTGCAAAAATTATGACAAGAAATATGAGATGGTATAAAAAGATTTTTTTTGATATAAAAGATAGATTTCGTTTTAAATTAAGTTTTAAATTCAGAAAAAATAATAATATACAGAAAAAGTGTAAAGAGGAAAGAAAAGAACAAGAGAAATTACAAGATAAAGAAGAAACCGAAATATATGAAAAAGAGGAAAAAAAGAAAATAAAGAAGACAATAAAGAAGGAAATAAATTCGGATATGAAGAAAAATTAAAGGAAAAGCCTTGGAGTGAAAATGATTTTGACGATATATTTAGTAGCTAACAGTAAAAATAAATGCTAAAATATAAGTGTATAAAAATAGATTAAAATAAAGGACTAAGGATAAAGGGTTAAAGTTAAGAACTGGGAAACAAAGGTTATTTTTATTTTTTCGGAGGGGCTTGTATTGGAAAACAACGGGATAACTCAAGACGTAGAACAGTATGGTGCAGGTGAGATTCAAGTTTTAGAGGGACTTGAAGCTGTAAGAAAAAGACCGGGAATGTATATCGGGTCGACGGGACCTAAGGGGTTGCATCATTTAGTTTATGAGATAGTAGACAATGCCATAGATGAAGCACTTGCAGGGTATTGTGATAAGATAACGGTAGAGATTTTGGAAGGGAATATAATTCGAGTAAAAGACAACGGTAGAGGGATTCCGGTAGGAATGCACCCAAAAATGAAAATACCTGCTGTTACGGTTGTATTTACGATACTTCATGCCGGAGGTAAGTTCGGAGGAAGCGGATATAAAGTTTCCGGAGGACTTCACGGAGTTGGTGCTTCGGTTGTTAATGCGTTGTCAGAATGGCTTGAAGTGGAAGTTTACAATGACGGAAAAATATATAAACAAAAATTTGAAAGAGGAGATATCGTAACCGAACTTGAGGTTGTAGGAGATACTGATGAAAAAGGGACGGTTATTACATTTAAAGCCGATTCGGAAATTTTTAAAGAGACAACGGAATATGAATATAATGTTTTGGAAATGAGACTTAGAGAACAGGCTTTTTTAAATGCGGGAATCAGAATAATTTTAAAAGATTTAAGAGATAAAGAAAATCCCATTGAAAGTGATTTTCAGTATAACGGAGGGGTCTCCAGTTTTGTAGAATTTATTCATAAAAAAAGAGGTGTAGAGCTTGTCCATCCGGAAGTAATAGATTTTTCCGGTGCCCTTACTGATGGGACTGCCAGTGTCGAAATTGCAATGCAATATAACACGACTTATAATGAACTTTTGCTTTCATTCGCAAATAATATTCATACAACCGATGGAGGAACACACGAGGAAGGGTTTAAGAGAGCTCTTACCAGAGTGATGAATGATTATGCTAGGAAATTCAATATTTTAAAAGAAAATGATAGGAATTTTTCAGGAGAAGATGTTCGTGAAGGGTTAACAGCAATTATAAGCGTAAAATTAAAAAATGCTCAATTTGAAGGTCAAACAAAAGCAAAACTCGGAAACACTGAAATCAGAGGACTTGTTGATAATATAATAAACGTGAAACTTTCTACTTATTTAGAAGAAAATCCGGCAGTAGCGAAAGCTATCATGGATAAGGCAATATCTGCATACAGAGCAAGAGATGCAGCGAGAAAAGCAAGGGACCTTGTAAGGAGAAAATCTGCATTGGAAACAGCGGCACTTCCCGGAAAGCTTTCGGATTGTCAGTCTAAAAATATGGAAGAAACTGAAATTTACATAGTGGAAGGAGATTCCGCAGGAGGTTCGGCTAAAAGCGGAAGAGACAGGAAATTTCAAGCAATTCTCCCACTTTGGGGAAAAATGTTAAATGTTGAAAAAGCACGTCTTGATAAAGTTTACGGAAATGATAAGCTTATGCCAGTTATTACAGCCCTTGGTTGTGGAATAGGTGAAGAATTTAATCTTGAAAAATTAAGATACGGAAAAGTAATTATTATGGCAGATGCGGACGTAGATGGTTCTCATATCAGAACGCTTCTTTTAACATTTTTCTTTAGGTTTATGAAACCGCTTGTCGAAGAAGGACACATATATATAGCACAGCCGCCACTTTTTAGAATTACGAAAAGCAAGAAACATCATTATGCATTTTCAGATAATGAAAGAGATAAAATTTTGTCGGAAGTAGGTCAGGGAGCAGAAGTTCAGAGATATAAAGGTCTGGGAGAAATGGACGCCGAACAACTTTGGGAAACAACGATGAATCCGGAAACAAGAACGATGCTTAGAGTAACGCTTGAGGACGCAGAAGCTGCGGACGAAGTATTTACTGTATTGATGGGAGATGAGGTTGAACCTAGGAGGGCGTTTATTGAAAAGAACGCCCGTTATGTCCAGAATTTGGATGTTTAATTCTCAGTTTTTAAAAAATTAAAATAAAGGGTGAAAACAGGTAAAAAGTGGAAAAGTTTAGAAAAATAAGAATAGTAGGATAAGGTAGAAAAATTTGAAAAATCAGAGGGGTTTTTTATTTATGGATGAAAAAGATATACTTAATGGGTTAAATGAACCATATAAGACGGAAAATATCGAAAGTTTAAAAGAAAACGAAACAAATCGTGAAATTAACGAACAATCGGAAACAGGAGAGCAAATTGAGGAAACAAAGAGTTTTTTAGAAGACGAGACAGAGAGATTAAAAGATACAAAAACCGGCGTAAAAATTAAATATATACTTTCAGAAGAAGAAATTACGGAAATTTTTAAACATACGGAAGGATATAGAAAAAACAAACTTCTTCAAAAAAGACATACGATAATTCAAAGCTTTTTGTTTGTGATTTTAGTTCTTGTGTGGATTGTTTTAAAAAATAATTACTATGGATTTATTATGTTAATGCCACTTATATGTATTGGGATTATTTGGGGTATGCCTATTTTGAGTATGAAGAGACTTGCCAAAGAATTTTTTTCCGGAGAAGAAATGAAAGCTGAAATTTATCCCAATAAAATTTGTTTACAAGTAAGAGATAAAGAAAGGGAAATTCCACTGAATTCTTCTGTAAAATATGAAGAACTTGCCGGAATGATTATGATTTACCCGGCAGAGGGAGATACAGTAATGATTCCAATGAGAGCTATTAAACCGGAAGTTTTACCGGATGTTCAGGCTATGATTTTTTCAGGAGCGACGCCTAAGCACGAAGAATAAAAGACAAAAAGGAGGAGAAGATTAAGTGGAAAACAATGGGGAAAATAATGTGGAAAATGAACAGATAGAGAGTAAAGTAATTGATGTTGATATAGAAAAAGAAATGAAAAAGTCTTTTTTGGATTACTCAATGTCGGTAATCGTCTCTAGAGCACTTCCGGATGTAAGAGATGGTTTGAAACCTGTTCACAGGAGAATTCTTTATACAATGTTTGAAGATGGTTTAACTCCGGATAAAGCATATAGAAAATGTGCAACGACAGTAGGTTCTGTTTTAGGTCGGTATCATCCGCATGGTGATGCTTCGGTATACGACGCATTGGTTCGTTTGGCACAAGATTTTTCAATGAGATATATGTTAGTTGATGGGCATGGAAATTTCGGCTCTGTTGATGGAGACCCGCCGGCAGCGTATCGGTATACGGAAGCAAGAATGAGTAAGATTTCAACAGAGATGTTGACAGATATAAATAAAAATACGGTTGATTTCATACCCAACTATGATGACCATTTAAAAGAACCGACAGTTCTTCCGTCCAGATTACCCAATCTTTTGGTAAATGGTTCTACTGGAATTGCCGTAGGGATGGCGACAAACATACCTCCGCATAACATGAGAGAAGTAATTGATGCGGTTTGTCTTTTAATAGATAATCCGGAAGCAGACCTTGTAAACATTATGGAATGCATAAAGGGACCGGATTTTCCGACCGGCGGAATAATTATGGGGTATTCCGGAATAAGAAGTGCTTATGCGACGGGTAGAGGAAAAATAGCAGTCAGAGCAAAGACTCATATGGAAGAAGAACCTAACGGACGTAGCAAAATTATAGTTACGGAACTCCCGTATCAAGTAAATAAAGCCAGATTAATTGAAAATATTGCCGATATGGTAAAAGATAAGCGTATTGATGGAATTGCAAATATCGATGACCATTCGGACAGAGATGGAATGCGGATTGAAATCACATTAAAAAGAGATGCATCTTCTCAGGTTGTATTAAACAGATTATATTCTTATTCACAGCTCCAAACAAATTTCAGCGTAATTATGCTTGCAATTGTAAACGGAGAACCTAAAACTTTGTGTCTGAAAGAATGTTTGACTAAATATATAGATTTTCAGAAAGAAGTAGTTACAAGAAGAATAAAATTTGATTTGAAAAAAGCCGAAGAACGGGCACATATTTTAGAGGGTCTTAAAATAGCGATTGACTTTATAGATGAAGTTATTAAAATTCTTCGTTCTTCTAAGTCTATACCTGAAGGTAAAGAAAGGTTATGTGAAAGATTCGGTTTAGACGATATCCAAGCCCAGGCGATTGTACAAATGCCTCTTGGGAGACTTACTGGTCTTGAGAGAGGAAAAATTGAACAGGAAATAAATGAGCTTCATGAAAAAATTAAAAAATTTAAAGACATTTTAGCAAGTGAGTTTAAACTTTTAGAGATTGTAAAAGAAGAACTTTTGGAAGTAAAAAGGAGATTCGGTGACGAAAGAAGAACTGAGATTGTCTCGGTAAGCGGAGAAGTTGATGTAGAAGATTTGATTCCTAAAGAAGAGTGCGTTCTTACAATGACAAGCCGGGGATATATAAAAAGGCAAAAACCGGAAGGATACAAACTTCAAAGACGGGGCGGCAGAGGAATATCCGGTATGAGCCGAAAAGAAGAAGATGTCGCAAATGAAATGTTTGTTATAAATACGCATGATTTTGTACTGTTCTTTACAAATAAAGGCAGAGTTTACAAACTGAAATGTTATGAAATTCCCGAAGGTTCCAGAGTTTCGAAAGGAATGAATATTTCAAACCTTATTCCTCTTGAAAAAGATGAAAAAGTTACATCAATGATTAAGGTTCCGAAATTTGAAGAAAATAAATATTTGGTTATGTTAACAGTTAGAGGCGTAATTAAAAGGACGGCACTTGACGCATTCAGTAAAGTTAGAAAAGGCGGAATAATTGCCCTGGAACTTGATGAAAATGATGAACTTAGCTGGGTAAAGCTTACAGACGGAAAAAGAGAACTTATAATTGCCACTAAGAAAGGTAAAGCTATCAGATTTAAAGAAGAAGATGTTAGAGCTGTTGGAAGAACGGCAAGAGGAGTCAAAGCTTTGACATTAAAAGAAGAAGATAGAGCCGCAGGAATGCTTATAGTAGAAGAAGGTAAGAAGATTTTAACGCTTTCGGAGAAAGGATTCGGAAGACTTTCGGAAACTTCAGATTATCGAGTTCAGTCCAGAGGCGGACAGGGCGTCACAAATTATCATACAGAGAAGTTCGGAGACGTCGCTGTAATTGATTCTGTCGGAATGGACGAAGATTTAATAATTATTTCCACAGACGGAGTTATAATCAGAGTTGAAGCCAGTTCAATCAGACTTTGTGCCAGACCATCGAAAGGTGTAAAAGTTATGAGAGTATCCGAGGGAAATAAAATAGTTGCTATAGCAAGAGTCCCACATGAAAGCGAAGAAGACCAAGAAGTTACTAACGAGCAGGATAACGAAGACTTGAAACAACTTGATACAGAAGAAGAATAGTGTGGTACTGTTATAGTAAAATAATTTAAAAACTAGCCTTGTCTGAAAAATAAGAAAGCATAAGAGGTTTTTAAATATTTTTTCTTAAATGTTTTGTAAAGATTTCATATATTTTTACAAAACAAAAAATTTTTAAACAGAGGGATATTTATCTAAAATGTTTTTATCTTATTAAAATAATTTCAAAGACATAAGGCAGTGCTAAAAAGAATATAGTATTTTCCTTTATATAAAAAGTAAAACAAAAATAGGATAATAGCCATTGACAAATAGTTAGCAATATGTTAACATAATGCATATTAACATATGTGGAGGTTTTAACATGCAATTTAATAAATCCAGTATTTGGATTTTCGAAAAGTTATTCGCAGTAGTATTTTTAAGCATATTTTGCACATTTTTTACTTATAAGCGTATGATGACTGTTCATGCAGAAACACATTACACAGCAGAATTAGCTAAGAAGAATGTTGGTTTTGACCCAGAAACTGGGAGACTTGAAATCCCTTATGGTTTTACGGAAATAGATGATAGTGTTTTTAGTCATAGACAAGATATTAAAAGAGTCGTTATTCCTAACAGCGTGACAAAGATTGGAGAACTTGCTTTTATGGACTGTCAATCTCTTAAAGAGGTTACTCTTCCCGAGAGCTTGGAATTTATCGGAGTAATGGCTTTTGATAGTTGTACGTCTCTTGAAAAAATCGTTATACCTGATAAAGTAAAAGATATTGACAGAGTCTTTGGCGAGTGCGAATCTCTTAAAGAGGTTGTTCTTCCTAAAGGATTGAAAAATATTGATACAGGCGCTTTCGCCTTTTGCCGTGGTCTTGAACAAGTCAATATCCCTAATGGAGTAAAGACTATCAGAGGCAGTGCTTTCCTGTGTTGTGCCTTAGAAGATATCACGATCCCCGGTAGTGTAAACCATATAGGATATAATGCTTTTAGTTGTAAATCCCTTAAGGAGGTTAACATATCGGATACATATTTAAATATCAAAGTTATGGATGATTATAAGCAAATCTACGTGGGACAGCCTGGAACGCTGGTTATCCATCCGAAGGCTTTCCAAGATTCTAAAGGCAATATTAATATCGGGAATAAGACATTTACTATAGATGAATTTATAAATTTGTATAGTGCTGATTATCCCACCTATCACACCTATTGGGGGTAAAATGTTGCTTTTCAAGCAATATATTAAAAAAGCATCTAAAAAGTAAATTTGCAATTTTCGAAACTCTATTTTTCAATGCTTCAAGTCGATTTTGCAGAAAATCTGTTGTTTAACTTACAATATGTATTTAATGAAGGTTTTAAGAGAGTTTTTCAGCGTATTGGTTATCAGAACTTAAATATATACCAAGGGTTTTATCAAATATTTTTTTAGAGTTTGGAATAAATCTGCCAAATTTAACGATTATATTTTTAAACTTTTTTAATTCTAAAATTTTATCAGGAATCTCCTCTTTATAATATCCGGTGTAAATAACAAATTCATCTGTACAGCCGTTTTCTCTGAAATACTTTATTAGTCCACAAACTTCTTTAATTTGAAGAATCGGCTCTAATCCCCCTATAACAACTGCTTTGGTTATAGGGTTTGATTTGTATCTTTTTAAAATTGAATCAAAACTGACAGTTATTCCCGGCTTTTTGGTTATACTCATATTTTGACAAATATCTGGACTTAGTCCCAACTCTTTAAAACACTTAAAATCGCATTTTTCTGTGGCAATTAACATAGAGGCTTTTTTATAGTCTTGAAAATTTTCATCGACAATTTCTTTTATTTTTATCATTTTCTTTTCAGTGTTAATTGTATCATCGATTGTAGAGAAAGCCCAAGTCTCTTCTTTACTAAGCATCTTAATACTCATTTATATTGAACCATTTCCTTTCATGGAATTCCATTTTTCGTTCTTTGCTGTATGCCGAAACGGGAACTAAAAATCCCACTACTCTTGTGTAAGTATCAGAGGTTTTTTCACCACATGTCGGGCACATATCCGCAAAAAAAGCGTGTTCATTGGGACAAACTGATATTTTACAATTATAAGCAAAATAAATAACGCCTTTTTGAGCTATTAAATTTAAAAGGTCCCAGGCTTGTTCTTCGTCCGCAAACTTTCCTGCTAAATTAATATGGGAAATTTGACCTCCTCCACACTCTTTGTCTAGTTTCGCTCCAAGCTTGATTTTTTCATTTAAGGTACATTTTTCCATGAGCGGTATCCATTGATTGGAATAAATAAAATATTGCCTTTTATCCGGAAATAACTCACAATCTTTTTGACATAAAACTACATTTGCTCTTTCGGCAGGAATTGCTTCCACATTTATACTATAATCAAAATTATACGAATCTTTAGTTTTATTTATGCAGTCAAGAATTTCAGAACTAAATTCAAGGCCGGCGTCTGAATAAGATTTGTTTCCAAATTCATCAGTGTCTATAAGATTAAATTCAGATATTGCCTCATACATTGCCGTAATTCCTACGGTATTATACTGTTTTTCAAGCTCTATAAGTCCATAAGTATAATTCGGAAGTAGTCCTTTTTCTATATTTCTTTTAATTATGCCTCTTACAACATCAAGTGTTTTTATACAAATATCTAAACGTTTTTTAAGAATTTCTATAAATTTATCTTTTTTACCGTCGCTTTCTATCGCTATTCTTCTAAGATTTATTGTGTTAACCTTTACACTTCCTATTGAAAGAGAAGTTCCTCCTATTGAATTTATAAATGCGTCGAGTTTAGATGTGTTTGAAATTAAACGACAACAATTTGACAAACTCGTAACATCATTTCCAACATAAAAGTTGCTGTCATACCATTCCATGTTATGCTTATTACACCATCTTGCAAAATCTTCATCAACAAATTTTCCGTTTTGAAATAAAAGCGAAAAAGTTAAAACCGGAAAAGTCATCATTGTATCTTTTCTTGTTTGAGAAACTACTTCCATAAAAACTTTTTGATGTTCGATTATCTCATCTATGTGGTCAATGACATAATCTCCGTTTGGAAAAACACGTCCTCCGAACAGCTCTACAAGATAATTTCTATCCATAACACTTATATTAGAAAATGCACATTCTGTTACCCTCAAATATGGCTGATTTAAATCATATATAAATTTTTGAAAACATTGTCTTCTGTAATATTCCGGATTTTTAAGATAAAATCCATTTTT
>CAQJOC010000003.1:0-4432 GCA_948815685.1 uncultured Eubacteriales bacterium
ATATAATGTTTGGAATATTTGTTTGAAGAAAAAAAGTCATCCACTCTGTGCCAAATTGAAAATATTTCCCGATTGCTTTCTTTTTCTTCCGTATTTAACTTGTTTTCCGCATTTTCGCTATTTTCATTTTCTTTATTCTCATTCTCTATATTATTATTTTCTCTATTTTCATTTTCTTCTTCGGCTCCTTTATCTTCTTTGCTTCTTTCTAATTTTTTCAATTCTTCTTTCTCATCTTCAGAATATTGTTGATTTTCTCCTACCATCAATTCAAATCCATCATAAAGTATATCTCTTTCCCGAAATTCAATATTCTGAAACGACGTTCCCGTCCCATCCCCCAGTACCATTCTATTTTCAATCTTTGGTTCATAAGACACTAGCATTAAGGCTTCGTTTTCTTCATCTAAATCAATAACTTTTTGGGTTAATCCGTTTATGGTAAAAATGACTTCCCCTTCATTGATGTTCCTTTCAAACGTAAAACCTTCAATCTTAGCCCATCCACCTTTTTCCATAATGTAAAGCAAATGTTTACCATAAAGTGCCATATGGCTTTCTACTTTTATGTTTGAACCTTCTATATCTTTTTTCTTAAATATGAGTCTTTCACATTTTACATTTCCCTGAATAACTTCAAAAACATTCATTTTAATATTTGTAATTGCAGGCGGGAAATCATATTCTTGTCGCAAAAGTTTTACTCTTAATGCATAAACTCCGTTATACGATGTCATTTTTCCGGAAATATTAAATGTGACAACCCCCGAAAACAAAAATCTATGCGTTTGGTCTTCGGTTATTTTAAGTTCCTGCCACTCCTCTTTTCCATCTTTGATTCCATAATATTCCCATTTGACATCTGCCATTTCTTCAAATAAATCGTCCTCGCCTATTGGATTCCTTTTTAAGTTTTTTCCAAGATACATATCGAAATAAATATTTATATCTTTATCCGAAGGAAGAGCATTACTGAATTTTATTACAAACTCTCTGTTTTTCCCTTCATCAAGTTTTCTGAAATTACTTCCAAACAGTTCAAATATCCTTCGACCATCAAATTTATAATATTCCTCGTCCGATTTACCATCCGGATTGTCAAACTCTACACTCAAAATTTGTGAAGAAACCAAATTTTGGATTTTTGGATTTCTGAATATTATATTTCCGGCTTTCCATTTTGTCCCTTGAGGCAATTTTATATCTTTTGATAGCCCCGAAATTTCTATTAATGCTTCAGAACCTCTGTTTTTATATTTTTTCACATCAAGAAGCTGAAGAAATTTATCTTTTACCCCAACAGATACACGATTTAAATATTCATGTTGTACCCATTTAAGCCACACCATAAGCTCTAAAAGAGTTATACCCGGGTCAGATTCCTGATGATTTGTCCAATCACTGCTTAGATACATTATTTGCCTTTTAGCATCTTCTAGTATTTCTTCAATCGGTTGGTCATTGAGATTTTCAAGGTCTATCAATTTTTTTCATCTCCCTCCATATATATTTTAACCTACTGATATATTTATCTCCGGTTCCCCAAACACCGGTACAACAAATTTATTTTCCTTAACCTTTTCAAAATCAATTTCTTTTTTTCCCTTTGACGTCACCATTTTTGTGAAAATATTTATCTTTTTTATCCATCTTATATTTTTTACTACTTTTATATAATTGTAAATCAATTCTTTTCTCGGGAATTCCCCTATTTCCCATCCCCTTCTTGCAAAATTTCCGTGTACCGGATTCAAAAATTTTTCAAGCCTTTCTCTTATTTCTTTATAAACTCCCTGATAAGAATTAAAATCATCTATTACCACATCGACACCGACACTCGTCTGCACATATCCCACTTCAAAAATTTTTATTTTTGAGGACCTATAAAGCGTAACGGGAGCCTTGTCATCTATAAATTTCCATATATGATTTTTTATTCCCTGAAATTTTTCATATCCTTGCATATAGTCGACCGGAAGTACCGCAATCGACGTAATCCCGACACATGGTTCGCTGTTTTCGTCCATATGCGGTATACATTTCACTTTGTATATATTTCTGTCATTAAAACAAATTGAATCTTCAAAATCCGAAAGAGAGACCAGCCTATTTCCACCCGATACTTGGCTAAAAGTTCTGCTGGCTGCACGGTCTATTGTTTCCATATCAACTCCTCCCATAATCGGACCAGGATTTTTAACATCCGATATTTTGTCTATATCGGAAAGAAAACCCTTTATCTTAAACGGAGCTATGTTTCCTTCCGAACCATTGCATATGGAATACTCAATTTTTATACTTTCATTCATTTGAGCAGGTGGAATTTTTCCGTTTTTACCATCTCCGAAACGTACTTCTCCCCTTGAATAGTCAACTTCATAAACACGAGCTCCCATTCCCGCTCCAATAAGTCCGGATACAGGTTTCCATTTTATCCAAAGTTTTTCAAGATTCCCGAGTTCATCGTATTCCGCTTGTGCAATATCCGATGTGGCATTTAAATATATTTCCTGTTCATTTACATTTAAATTCCCAAGTTCATTAACCCAAACCGTAACATCCGTTGCGTTTGTTTCCGTAAGTCTACAAAGTTTATTTTCCTCATTTCTCGTAATTGAAAAATATTCCGGCACATGTGTTTCTTTCTGTGCCACTTTAACCGCATTAAAATTAATCCCTTTTATAACAGGTCTTAATTCAATAGATTTATTTTTTTCACTTGAATATTTATCATCTATATTGACAATCCTGATAAAATAACCTGTTTTACCGAATAAACTAATTTTCTTAAAATCTTTTTTGCCTATCATTGTAACTGTCTCACTGTGAGAAAAATTTTCGGTAAGGTCCATAATTTCCATATGCTTCCATTTATAGCCTCCCATACCATTATCCGCACAGTACTCCCACTTTACCGCCGGATTATATCTATGTGCCCCCTCTTCTATATTCATAAAAAGCCGTATCGTACCTTCCGCAAGCGGGGCACTCATACATATATACATGGCAGGATGTTCACACAATATACGTGTTAAAATTTTTGCCTCGGCATTGTTTACAACGTCAATTTCTTTTTTGTCCAAATTGGATTTTACAAAAATTTCTCTGCAAACATGTCCCTCATCGGGATATTTATAGCTTACAGTCACTTTATGAATATAAGGCGATATATAATTGGAAAAATTATCAAATTGATTTTCAAGTCGAGCTATCCTTGCCCTTATAAAGTGTCCGCTTCCGGCACCGATTACCGTAGGCTCAATATCATCGGGACACAAAAACGCTACCTTTTTATGTGTATCTTTATTGTTTGTAAGTGTGAAAAAGTTTTCTCCGCCTTTATCCACATTTAATTTTTTCCAGCCTTGTCCGTTCCAATATTCCCATATAACCTCTTCTATCTGCATATCCGAAGGTTCCAAATCGGCAAAATCTATATCCGTCATTACATATTTAAATCGTCTTTTTAATGCATCCGGGTCCGCATCGACTTTCATTTTAACAAACTGTACCTCTGCCTCAATCTCTATCTTTGCACCTTTTTTTGTCAAAGCCTCCTTGCAGGCTATATTAAAGTTATTATACATATTATAGCGTTCCTCAAAAGGGAAAAAGTCTTCATTTGAAAGATGTGTATCATTACAAAACAAATAATCAGGAGCTATCTTGCCGGATGAAGATTTATAGTTTATACCTGTTACCGAAATATTGTCATATGGTATCTTTTTCAATCGACATCTTAAATTGATTGCCCGTTTGCCATTAACTTTTACTTGCTGTGGCTCACTTTTAAACGTAACCTCTATTTCTTTACCTTTCTTTACAACTTTTTTAGCTTTTTCCCATTTTTCTCCGTTATAACTTTCCCATACGGCATTTTCTTTATCGGAAAATATCTCCGACAATACTTTATCTTTTATCTCGGATATACTGTTGGAAAAAATAAAAGTTACCTTAGGCTTAGACATATAAAAAACAATATCGTCAGTAAAATAAATTTCATGACTTTGCATATTTTTATTTGATATTGTATCAAAAGCCCTAAACACCGGAATCGGTTTTGCTTCCTCATCTTTTCCTATGTCATAAATATCTACAATAGTATCAGAGATTCCTTCGGTAAAAAATATACCGGTAATTTTCGTATCTACCGCAAACATATTATCCTGTGTCTCGTAAACTATGGTTCCACCTTCGGGTTTTTGCGATTTTGCATAAAGGGATGAGCCCTTTTCTATATATATCCCACCGGACCTCTCCTCCACATCTACTATAACCATTCCGGTTGCAGCATACGCCGGACACAATTTTATCCCAAGCATATTAAGAAACGTAAGATAATAATTATAAGAAGTCTTATTGTATTTATTTATTGTTCCCTCGGTAATATGACAAAAAATCTTAGCAAGAAATCCAGGTCATACATATTTTC
>CAQJOC010000003.1:4442-18287 GCA_948815685.1 uncultured Eubacteriales bacterium
AGAATAACTCCGAAGTCCGAACTTCTTTCATCAAAATTCCATTCCGGAGTATACTGATTTGCAAACTTCTTTATTTCCTTTAAAAGAGCTTTTGCGTCTCTCTTGTCAAGCTTAGGAATATCCCCCATCTTTTCTGACCTCCCTTAATTTAATTATTTACACTTATTTTGTGACTCACTCTTTCCTGGTTTGGTGAAACGTTTGTAATATAATCTACATTTACCGTAAC
This sequence comes from uncultured Eubacteriales bacterium, assembly GCA_948815685.1. GTDB lineage: Bacteria > Bacillota > Clostridia > Oscillospirales > Acutalibacteraceae > CASPLG01. The sequence continues at coordinate 4,672 of CAQJOC010000003.1, forward strand.
CGTGGAAGCCGAACCCCCATCCGTTTTTATTGATACGTTGAGACTCCTTATATTCGTTTCCCATCTTTTAAGTGCTTTCGTAACAGACTCCTTAAGGTCATTAATAAATGTAGGGTCTACAACTTCAAACAAAAAAGAGCGTATATTCGTTCCAAAATTGGGAAGAAGTTTTCTTTCATTGAGCTGAGTAAGAAGTATTATTTTTATAGCTTGCTTTATGTTTTCATTATCTTCTGTTGACATAATTCTCCCCGTATCCTTATCAACATTCACGGGAAAACTCCAGCCTCTGATTCTTGCCACTTTACCTTCCTCCTTTAAGTTCTATTTATCCCAGCATGGTAGAACCGCTTCCTTTGACTATGGCTGTTGCACCCTGAAGCTTTGCCTGTGCCGTAGCCTGTAAAACGGTATTTAGACCTTGTATATTTAAATTACTGTTTGTTTTAAGATTTATTCCTTGATTATTTATTTGAAGAGAACTTGTCCCCACACTGATTTTGATTTCCTGCTTTGCGTTTAAAGCTATGCTTCCTTTATTTCCGTCTATCGTAATTTTTGTTTGTTTATCACTCATTTGAAGTGAAAGCTTTTTACTTGTCTGTTCTATTGAAATAATATCTTCTTTGCCTTTACTACCCATCTTGAATTCCAGCTTTTTCTTATTTTTATCAATGTTTATGCTCCATTCCTGTCCATAGCTGAAATAAAGAGCGGGACTTGTCTTGCTCGCTTTTGCGGGAACAGCGTTGGTTTCATCATATACACATCCCAGACATACAGCGACCTTTTTTGACCGGTCCAAATAGCCTATAATAACTCTCTGCCCCACCGGAGGAACATAAACCAACCCAAAACCGGGTTTCCCTTGCCCTTTATTCGTAACTCCCGCTATCGGTACCATAAGCTGTACATTTTTAATAGTGACTCCACTGCCCTCAACTTCTACATTAATATAATTAAGTTTATTATCCGTTATTATATCCTTTACAATTGCCATATCTATACCATTCAAGCCACACTCCCCCTTTCTTTAAAACACAGTAAATCCATTATTTAGCAAGTATCAGTAGCAAGTGTCAGTTCTGTTTTAAATTCGTAATATCCCAATTTCCCATGTTTCGCAAATTTGTGCTTAACTCCCATAAGTATATAATTATTATTTATTGACTTGCTATAACCTAAAATCTGAACTCCCATTCCCAATTTAAGCCCTATGGACTCCAATGGTAAACCGGGAATATTAGCCACACAACTAATAAATTTAATGGAATCTCTTGTAAAATGCGACTGAGCTATAAATTTCGCATAAGACACTGTATTGACACTTTCATCTTTAATGCTCTTTGATGTAGCTTCATCGATATTTTTTGATACTTTGGTAGGTTCTGAACCACTTATACCTATGTTTGTTAATTTTTTTACAATTTTTGCCTGAACCTCTTTAGACGGATTTAATGGGTCTATTCCATTCACCGTAACTTTATTTGACAGTCCCAGCACATTGGATTTCCATTTGATATTTTCCATGAATCCGCAAGGCGAAAGGCATAATTTTATATTTAACTTGTACTTGTCTATATCTATAAAATATACCTCTCCTAAATACACAAAAAACAAGCATCCCGTAATTTTCGATAAACGACATAAAAAGCTGTAATCACTTTCGTTAATTTGGTATATCGATTGGTTTAAATTTGGTTCTTGTCCAATAGACACGGTTGACTTTAAAATTTTTTGGGTTTTTGTGTAAGATGCTTGTTGTAAAACCGACCGAACAATAGTCGAATATTTATTTCCTTTTTTTTCTTCTGTTTTGCAGCCCGCCATCATCCACATCTTTGCATCCATACAATCCAAAACAACCGTAGCTCCATCGTTTCCGTAAGATACTTGGACACTTGAAATAAATCCTTTAAACGCATCATAAAATTTATTTGTTTCCGTTTCCCTAACGGAATACCCAAGTCTGACGCTTATTGCTTCTCCCTGCTTAATTACACTAAGTTCCGGGCCATCTTGCAGAACTCCACTGTTGGTATAATCTATTTGTGGTCTGTTTAAAACTATTCTACAGTTACTTGATATTTTTTCCACGGTAGAAGAGATTTCTATACTTTGTATTGACAAATCTTCTTTTTCTTGCCACGGTATTTCCGAACCTATCTGAATCGTTGCACAAGGTAAGCCCATATGAAATGAAGAATACGCTTTTTCAATGTTTACCACTTCTTCCACATCCAATACCAGCTTAATAAAAATATCGATATGTCTATACGTTCCAATTAAATCACCCTAATTATACAATTTTTTACATAAATTACAAATACTTTTTGTGATTAATTTTTCTTAACTAATTAGTAATATCCAATTTATATTATTCCGCTTCTTCTTCTTTGAGATAACATTTCTTCTTCAACCCTCTCCATTATTTTATCCGACATTAAATCAAAATCGATATCTCCCATGTAAGACTGTATCATTTTCATCACTTCATCTTTGGTCAATCCTTTCTCTTTAGTCTGTATTGCCTCTTTCCTTGTCTCCGGCACATAATTTTTAGATGTACTCTTTGTTCTTTTCCCGAATGATGGGCTTTCATACAATTTTTGTTGCTCTCTGTTCTCTTCCCACAGCTTTTCTCCTATTTTTTCTAAACTTATCGGCTTTTTGTAAATCACTTCGTCTCTTTCAATTTCTCTGTGAACATTTTCAACCGAGGCAATCTTTTGACGATTTAATAAAATTCTTTCCTCTATGTTTTCCCGTAAATTGTTAAAATATAATCTTTGGGAATTTTCCGCCTCTCTGTAAAGGCTCTTTTCCTTAATTAATGTCTTGTTTAATTCTCGGATTCTGGCAGGAAGAAAAGACGAAACTTTTTTATATATATTGTTTTCAATTTTTTCGGTATTTCTTATCTTTTCTTTTATAATTAAAGGGCTTTCCATTAATCTTTCACTTTGATTTTTTATATCCGATATAATTTTTTCATTGATAACGGATTTTTTAATGTGACTGATTTTTGGAGCTGAAACAGTTCTATTTATAATATCTTGTGAAGCCATTTTTATGAGTAAATCTATTTCATTTCGGTTTATTACAGGATGCATTTTAGCTAAAATAGTCTTACTTTTCTCTACATTTATATTAGTAAATTTCTCATCTCTGAATATATCAGTGGCACTTTTTGTTATCAGTTGTCTTTCGGTTACTTTGCTTATTTTATCTTTATATAACTTTTGTGTTCTTAATAATATGTTCTTTCTTTCTTTAGTCTCCGTATTTAATTTATTTAGAAATACTTTTTTTAAATTAGATAAAATTTTAGTCTTATTTAAAATATTTACATCATTGTCCTGCTGTGAAAAAAGCGTCTCCTTTTTTAGTACAAGTTGTGTTTTATCCAAAATATTACGTTGCTTTGTTATTTCATGCTCTTTAATGCTTCTTTTAGTTATTTCTTTTAAAAGATTTTTTCTTTCATTTAACCGCTTATTAAGCAATAATTCATTGTGCAATACGTCTGTAACGTTTATTTCCTTGTTTCTTTGATAAATCCGTTCCACTCGTGAAACAGCTTTTTTATAACGATTAAAAGACTCATTATAAATTTTGGAAGTATTCTTTATTATTACTTCATCATTGTATCTTTTTGAAATTTCATTCCTTACCGCTTTTTCAAATTCTTTTCTGAATTCCCTATTATATGTCTCTTTAACCTGATTTTCCGTATCCTGAAGATTAATATTTTTTTGAACGATTTTGTTAACCAGATTTACATCGCTTATAACTCTGTTTAATGACGTTTCCTCATACAAACTCCTCGTTTGACCGGTATATTTATTAACTATTTCATTCTGAATTTCACTCTTTTTGACCTTTATACCCTTGCTCTTTACGGAATTAATTAAGCGATTCTTTATTTTTGAAGTACTAACCATATAAGAAAACAAATTGCTTAATTTTTCCGTTTGCAAATATCTTTGTTCAGCTTTTTCGGCTATTTTGGTATGATAAGTAATAAAATCGGATTTTAGAAATAATCTCTTTTTCTCTTTTTCATTAATATCTTTGGAAAAAATTATTCCTCTGTTTACAAATATGTTTTTGTTAATTAGTAGCTTCTCCGAAATACGCTCCAAAAACGTATCGGTAAGCTCTATATTTTGTTCTTTTTTAATTTTAGGTTTCTTTACACGTTTTCTCAGTTCTGAATCTCTAAATACCGTACTTTCCTGTTGTTCTTCGTTTTCCTTAACATTTTTTATTTTTAAAAATTGAAGTTCGGTTTTTGAAAAATTAATTAAAGACCTAGTTTCTGAGTCCTTAATTAATTTTTCATATCTTTTCCGACCATATTCATGAATAAGATAACTTAAATTTCTGCTTTTTAAGTTCTTTTGAATAGATAATACAGCGGATTTTACCTTAAATAAATCCGTATACCGACTTATGATTTTCTTCTCTCTTAAATCTCTTTTAATGATTTGAGCCGGTCTCGAAATATGTCTTTGCTCTACTGTCCGGTCAAGAGTCTCCTTTATACGGTCTCTGCCGCGATATGTTTCTTCTCCTTTTAAAGGTTCTAAGGGGAAAACATTTAAAGATTTCTTTAAATTAATAAACTGCTTTTCCCTGAAAGACCTTTCCAAAATCTCTCCGGTTGTAATGGTTTTTACTATGTTTTTATACTTATTTTCTAAATTTATAAAATTATTATATTTCCCAAATACATTGGAAACCACATTTACATGTTCTTCTTCGGTTACCGCTTTGTGTCTGCTTTTTACGCCTTTTTCAAGTTCAGATTTTTTTTTTGACTCTTCCAAAAGAGATTTTAAAATTTCATTTAATGTCTTTTCATCAAACAGATTATTAGATACAAGCTCTAATTTTTGTACTTGACCTTGAGAGAGATTATTTTTAACATTCAACAGCTCATTTTTAAGCTGATTTAAAATTTGCTCTCTTACTACCGTATTGTTTTGAATAAAAACATTTTGGTCGCTCTGGGCCGCACGCAACTGCGTAAGAAGGTCTATTATGCCTTGGAGTGTACTTTGAGTAAGAGTATCTTTTTTGGATATATTGTAAATAAGAGACCTTTTAATATCAATTTGGCTTTCATCATCTACGGTTATCGGCATAGGAGCTTTATTCATAAGCATTGTACAAAAAGCACTGTTGCTTTTTGCAAACTTAATATATTTTGGAAGCCCCAATGTCGGCCCGATTCCCTTAGTTATTTTAATGTTTTTACTCACCTTTCATTCCCCATCGCCTTTAAAATATTGTTTAACTTGCATCTATAATATTTTGTATTTCATCCGCTTGATTTTCAGCCTCAGCCGCCGTTTCCGCAGCTTCATCCGCCATCTCTTGTGCCGTTTTTATTGCCTCTGCCCTCTGCTCCTCAAATTTCTTTTTAGCCTCTTCTATTTCTTTCGTCTTTAGTTCATATTCTTTTTGCGTTTTTGCTATTTCTTTCCTTGTTTCTCGGTCTCTGGCAGCCTCAAATTCTTCTTTTGCTTTTTCCAGTTTCCCTACATTTTCTCTATGTTCTTCTTCTCGTTTCATCCTTTCATCCACGGCCTTCTCTGTCTTTTTCAGACCTATTCTTCTTTGTTTTTCAAAATCTTCTCTTACCTTGTCGATTTCATCCTGATTTTTCTGCATCATTTTCTGCCACTTCTGTGACTGGAGTTCTTTTGCCGCCTCTTTAGATGATTTTGCCATAGCTCTTGCCAATTCCATTGTCTTAATTGCTGCAAATTTAGAAATTTCCGCCTTTTCAGCTTTATCTTTATAATCTTTAATTTTTTCTTTTTGTAATTCCTTGAAACTAACCAAATCTAAAGACAAACGGTCCGCCGCATCTTGTGCCAATCGTGACGCCATTCGGGTGGAATTAGCCAATTCTTTGGAATGTTTTCGTATTTGTTCCAAAATTTTTTTCTGTGCTTTTATCGATTTCTCCATAGACTCAGATAATTCTTGCCTTTCCGCAAGGTATTTATTTGATGCTCTATCCAGCATGCGAGCTAAATTTTTAGAAATTTCATTTTTCTTTTCTTCGGCTGCATTCTTAGCCTTTTCTATCTGTTCTTCAAACTTTCTCTTTGCTTCCTCTGACTTATGGTACATTTCCTTAAATTGCTCTCTGATAGCCGTTATACTTTTCTCCAGCTCCACATCTCTTTCTTCTTCAAATTTTTCCTTTAATTTTTCTGCCGAATCATGCATTTTTTCAAATTTATCTCTGATAGAGATTACATTTTTTGCCAGTTCCTCGTCTCTCGCTTTATTAAACTCTTCTTTGGATTTCTCAACTGCGTCAACATCTATAGGTTCCCATGGAACTTTCGAGGCTTCCGCACTGTTTCCCAAATAATAAGCTCCCGAAGGTGGTGAAAGAGGAAGTCTTGTAATTCCCGTATGCATTACTTTAAAAGTTTCTATTAATATTGAGCCGGACGTAGCGTCCAAATCACCTAAGGACCATTCTTTTATTCCAAGTGCCAAAAAAGAGTATAATCCAATAATTTTATCTCGTTTTGTGGTCGAATAAACGGTTATGGTTCCTAAAGCCGGACCATATTCAAGAAGCTCCTGTGGGTCAAGCGTATTTAAAGCAAAAAATGCCGCTTTTCTTCCTGCGTTGTTCGGGATAAGAGCCGCTGCTGCTTTCGCTGCCCCCGTAATTGCCGATGATGCTCTGAGAAGTAAACCTCTTGTAAATGTCAGCTCAGGGTTGTCATCCTGAGGTTTACCAAGTAAAATTTTATGGTCATTTACACCGCCTTCTTCACAAGGTTCAAAACTTCTTGTTACCTGAATACCCGAAACAGTCTGAAATCCAAAACTAACTCCGTTAAAATCAACTTTAAAATGATATCCCGAAGTTAAATCTCCGGCAGATGATATTCTATCTTTTGTCCAAAGATTTGACATTCCCTAAGCCTCCCATCCACGAATCAGTCTATATGTCAGATATCAAATATACTTTTTCTCTTTCCTCCGCTTTGTTCTTTTTTTATTTATACCAGATATTTCATTGCAAAATCGTATTCTTTCCTTATGCGTAAGGCCCATAATCTCTGTATACGGCCAATGAAAATAATATGCCAAAAAAGAAATCTCCTCATATAAAGTGTCTTGGGGATAACTTTTTAGGCTTCCCCGAAAAAAGGCAAAGTCACCTCAAACCTGTGTGAACAATTCGGGCAAGTCACATGAGCTACCTGTGGTTCCGCTGCGTTAATTTTTTGATATAAATCTTGCAGATACGCCATATCTGCCGTATATAAGTTTTCAATTACATTTACACTTACACTCGGAAGTGTTCCAAGTTTAACTATTACCCTTTCCAGCAAAAGGATACTTAAATACCCTGCATTCATTTTTACTCTCGGGTCATTTAAAGGAACTATTTCATCTGCGGCATTTGCAAGCCTCATTATTCCGGACTTATGAACTTCTCCATTTTTATCTACATATCCTTTCGGTAATTCAAAACTTACTTGTGTTTCAAAAGACGCCATATCACATCACTACTCTCTTTCCCTATAAAAATTTATTTTTTATACTTTCTGTTTTTTATATTTTTCGTATTTAACTTTTATTTCATTTTCTTATTTATTTTTTATTTATTTTCTAAGTGTATTTTTTAACTTATTTCCTCCATTTCATGTAATTATCCACTCACTTCCTTTTACTTTTTCTTTTTTTCAATTTTCTTTTCTATCCTTTTTCATGGATTCACCTCTTTCTTTCCTTTCATACTAAATAATCTTTCACCACCATAAAAATCCTCCAAACTCTATAAAAATTTATTTGATATATCTTAACGTTCTCCCCTCATAACGGACAGCACCGACTTCAATAAAAAATATCCCATAAGTACTGTCCGTTTCAGGAGTCAAAACGATAAATTTAAAATCCTCAAATTAACCCGCAGTAACCGGAGTTGTATCTCTTATGATACCCTCATGCTGTATCGTTAATTTTTCTATCAGTATATCCGAAGTTGTTGAATCAAGGTCACCTGATTCATATTTACTCGGCCATGCATTTATAATTTGCCAACTTGCAGTCGCCTCACCTGCATTATCAAATACTGTTATAGTTGCATTAACCGGTGTAAATGTACCCCCCTCTAAATAACTGTTAAAATAATTATAAAGCAATGGATTTGAATAAAGTCCTTTTTCAAGGGTAAATTCAGTGTAACTCACAAGTCCGGGTAATTTTCTTTTTGTAAGTCTGCCGAATCCGCCTTCTCTGTACTCCTGTGGTTCAACTTCAGCGTTGAATCCACCTGTAATAGACTTAAACGAGGTAGTTCCAAGTCCTGTAAAGCTACATGTGAACCTAAATCCTCTTATCGGATTTCTAAGACCGCCGGCAGCGGCACTTTCCGTGGTTAAGGCTTCAGTTCCTAAATCTTGTATTCCTTCTGCTCCCATAATCAATCAATCCTTTCTAAAATAAATTTTTCGCATTTATCTTTTTTCACTTTTCCTCTTTAATTTTTTTATTACTTTCCTTATTACTTTTCTTTAATTATCTTTACATTTAATCTTTTTCTTCTTATATTTCTTTCTTTATTTTCTTTCTTTTTATCTCTTAATTTACATTTTTAAATTCTTATTTTAGAGTATTATTCTCCTGTTTTTTGTGTAATTCTAAAGATAACAAACTCGGCAGGTTTCACAGGTGCCACACCTATCACACAAATTAATCTTCCCAAATCTATGTCATCTTTCGTCATTGTATTAGGACCGATATCAACGAAAAATGCATCTGATGGTGAGCCTCCGACCAAACCTCCGCTTCTCCAAACACCTTCCAAAAAGAGCTCGATAGTTCTTTTAACTCTTGACCAAAGTCCTGCATCATTAGGCTCAAATACAACCCAATTTGTATTGCTCTTAATGGATTCTTCGAGGTATATGAAAAGTCGTCTGACGTTTACATACTTCCAAAGAGGTTTAGATGAAGCAGTTCTTGCTCCCCATATTCTTATTCCCGCTCCCGGGAATTTTCTTATAAGATTTACGCCCTTTGGATTTAAAAGGTCTTGTTCCCCTACACTATAATTTACCGACAGTCCGGTACAGTTAGCTATTACCTCATTTGCTGGTGCTTTGTGAACTCCTCTTGAATTATCACTTCTTGCAAATACTCCCAAAACAGAGCCTGAAGGCGGAATGAAGATATCTTTCTTGTCAAGAGGGTCAAAAACTTTAAGCCATGGATGATAAACCGCACAATAATCACTGTCAAATGAATCTCTGTATTTAAGAACATCCGGAACGCTTTTATTGTTAAGAGGCATATCTATAACCGCAAAACGACTTGCTAAGTTTTCACAGTGGTTAACCAAAGACAGCTGAACATTAAGACTTGTAATCCCTGGAACTGCCATAATACTAACATCCGTGTTATCTAAAAATGCCTGAATTCCTGTCCTAGAACCTGGGCCATCGTCTTTCCCGATAAAGTCATTATCCGTAATGCTGGCAGCCGAACCATTAAGACCACCTTTAAGCATCGCTTTAACAAATTCTTCGTCTTTTTCGCCTCCAAACACACCTTTTAAAAATTCAATCGGTGCTATCGCTTCCTTAGGAGGTGTTACCTTAATGTTAACTAAGTCCGACCTTATCATTTTCTTTTCAATAAATGACGGGTCTGAAACATTCAAAGAAACTCCCTCATATACTTCTTCCGTTCCGTCGCATTCGACTTTAACATCAATTCCACAAGTCTTTATTACAATTCTAGGAGAAATATTGTCATCCACAACATCTCCTTCAAATGGTTTATCGAATGTAATAGTATTTCCTCTTGCAGCTTTTACTCGATTATACTGAGACTTTCCGCCTCCTTCGACTACAACTATATCCCCAACATCAAAGCCAACCGCATTTTTAAGTCTATAAACCCCTGTTTTATCAATAACTTCAAGAATCTGAGTTTTACTGTCACTCGATGGTGAAAATGTCACGATGACATTGTCTCCCCAAGCTCCGGGATTCTTGGCCTCAATGTTTACCAGTCCCTCTTTACCTTTCTTGCATACACCTTTGGCTATCTCTGCATCCGGTGGAACAACTCTCGATATAAATGCCCTTGAACCTCCGTTGGCAAAGAAATTGTGAACAGCATAAGCTAAAAATCTATATTGTCCAAATTCATTCGCCTGAAGATATCCGCCAAACTTTCTTGTAAAATCCGACGGACTTGCCACTAAAACGGGTGCCCCGCCTATCGGTCCTCTCTCTGCAAGTCCAACAAAACCTGCTGTGCTTGTCCCTACTCCTTGCATAGGAGTAGCACCACTGTCAAACTCTTCCACGTACACTCCGGGAGATAAATACTCTGCCATAACCTTCGGCTCTCTACCGGTCATCCCAATAAGAGCCTCTCAACTCCTTTCAATTTAAAAATATTAATTAAATATATATTTACTGATAAATTAGGGAAATGAGCCCTAATTTACGGTAAAGCAAACTAACATTTTTACTTAATGTTGTAACTTTTTTTTATGTTTTCTATAATTTTTAAAAATTCATTCATACTCAAACCTTTTACTCTTGCTTTGGCACGCAAATCTCTGGCAATTTCTTCCGCTTTCTCTTCTCCGATTACTTCTGCGAGAATTTTTTTGAGCTCTTCTATTAAAATGATTTTTTGTGATAATTCCCAGTCTGATTTTTTGCGTTTCTTTTTTAATTTCTTTCCACGCCGTGCCTCTTGATCCGGTAATTCATTATTTTCATCTTGCTCATTATTTTCATTTTCGGTTTCATTTTCATCCGTCTGTTTATTTTGACTAATTCTATCTTTTTGCTTTTTTAGTTCTTCTGATTCTGTCTTCATTTTAATCTTTTTATTTGCAAGATCTTTAGTAAAATCAACCAATTCGTTTGAAAAATCTTTATTTTTTTCTTTCTTTTCACTCTTTATTTCTTCAATTTTTTCTTTTTCCTCATTAATTTCATGAATTACCTTAGAATTCTTTTTCTTTTCTTTTTGAAGTTTTTCTTCGGAAGAATCCTTTGCTTCTTCCCCAAAAAATTTATTTCTTCTAATACTTTTTATTTTTTTTACATATTCTTTCTTTTCATTAATTTTACGGCTTTCTTTAAAAACTTTTTTCTTCATTATTTGAAGTTTTTCCAAAACGTCATTCTCTTTTTTATAGTTGTAAATCATATTTGTTTCATTAGCTGTTTTGTCGTTATCATCGTCCACCCCTATTTTTTCAAACTTCTCTGTTTGTTTGTCAAAACGAAAACTAATAGCTCCCGCTTTAAATTCTTTTTCTTTTCCATCAAAGTTTGCACCAAAATAAGTTTTCGGAGAAGATTTATCTCTTTTGGGAATGCCCTCCCGAGCTCTATCCTTTTCAGATACAACCGTAAAGCCTAAATCGGACGATTTTTTAAATCTGTTAAACCCTACCATTACAGTTCCCATGGATTTTGTTTCAAAACTTCCCATTTGCTGAGGTATATCACTTACTTTTTTCCCTCCGCTAGGTACTGCTTTTTTTATATCCAAGTCATTTTTTAGAATCTCGCTGTCACGACTTTTTTTGTTATTATCCGTCCACCACGTTACCGTGTCACTCATCTTCTGTGGGTATTTTAACAAATCATAATTTTCTCTATCGTGGGAAACGTCAGAATAGATATCTTTTTTCACCTTTTTCTCATACTCCGACATCGTGTTATGCTCCCTTCGATAAGTAAACTTAGACTAAAATCACTTCAAAATGGCTCCCCCCTATTCTCTTTAGTCTTTTGATAGGTGCATTTATAAAAAATTTTATTCAACTAAACCATACTGCTTGAATTATTATACTATAATATTAAATTATGCTGTATAATTTTGTATGATTTTGTTTACAGAGGAAGTATATCACAAAACAACCATTTATTCCATTAATTATATCTTAAATTATCATTTTTATTTATATTTTGATTTTATCCTTGATATTTTAATACAAAATAACATGTTATATATTATAAAATGTCAATAATTTCTAATATACACATCAAAAAATATAATTTTTGTTTTTTAAATATTTAGTCCAATAACTTGAAACTCAAATAATATTCTTCTGTAAAGTAAAGTTATTTTACGAAAACTTTCACTTTTTTATTGTGGCTTGTCTTTAAGGCAACACCGCACAGAAGTAAAAAAGAAAAGATGTGATAAAATAAAAATATGAATAGGCAATTAAGGAAACACCATATAAAAAGCCTAAAAACGGTCCACCAAGTAGATCATCAAAAATAGTTTAACCCACAAATTTTACGCTACAGAATCTATACTGATCACGCCAATCGCCACATAAAGCGATTTAAGATTTTTCAGCACTGTTATCACAACCCCCTGAAAAAACATCTTTTGAAAATTTTTTTAATCTTTGGCATTTATAACTATGAATTATTAATTGTTGTTTTAGGCCCGGTCTAATATATTCGACTTTGCAGGAAGGCTACTTTTTTATTACCAATTTTTAATTGACTGATAAATCATACTATGATATACTGTTTTAGATGATTTTTTTAATTAAATAAGCGCCCGTACCTCAACTGGATAGAGGGTTCGGCTACGGACCGAAACGCTAGGGGTTCGAATCCCTTCGGGCGCACCAATTATTGCATTTTAGAAGTATTGTAAACTCCGAAATTTAAAGAAAGCTAGGCTAGGTCTTGTGTGAAAAATAAAAAATAGCTAAAGTGGCAAATTGATATATACAAAAAAATATGTTCTCATTATAAAGTTCATTATAAAAATTTTAGTAATTTAAAATAGACTTCCTGCGAAATCAACTTGAGACATTAAAAAGTTGATGTTTTTATAAATAGACTCTAAAAATTTGCAAGTTTTGTCCATCATAAATTTATCTATAACCCAATATTTTACCTTTTATTTATGAGTATGTTTTAATTTCGCAGGAGGTCTAATGGTTAAAGTTTAATTTGTCTTTTTTACGTTTGGATTTTAATATGGGGCCTAAAGAAAGCAGCATAATCCATGCGAATTTATCTATTTGTTCTGAATTTCCGGTTTTAGCCAATTATAATTCTCTTCATTTGATTCAACCTCGTTATTTTTACTTAAACTATCAAATTTGACTGTATCTTTGACATTTAAATTAGAGAGTTCAATATTATTCTTAATTGAATTGTCAGATTCGATTGTATCAGAATCATTTGGATTGGAATGTTCATTATTATCAGGCTCGATCACTTGAGGTTTCTCTGTCACTGTCACTGTGATTGGTTTTTGTGCAGTGTTTCCGTAAGAATCAGCAGCTTCGTATGTGACGCTGTAATCACCTGCTGTGTTAACATCCACATTGCCGATTACTTTAATTTGTTCTTTCGGGATTGAATCTCCGTTTCCATCTGTAGCTGTTACGCAGTCTAATGGGTCGAAAGCTTGTCCTTGCTCAATTTCTTGGTCGTTTGCATTTATATTAATTTGCCCCCATTTTGCTTTATATGTTGCAGTCATTCTATCGTAAGCATTTGGATTTTCGGGAAGATCATGGGCTTCCCAGCCACAGAACACAAGACCGTCTTCTCTTGTAG
>CAQJOC010000003.1:18379-39656 GCA_948815685.1 uncultured Eubacteriales bacterium
CGCAGGTTCTTCTCCATCCTGTGCACTTGCGGAGAACGTCCCGCCATTTGCGTCAAATGTTGGTCCCACTGAAGTTCTGTTATCTCCTGCATAATTATATTCACTAAATTTTTCATCTTTAGCAATTACGAGAAGAGGTGTGCTGCCTGATGTAAGGAACATTTTGTTCATATGTACATTTCTTCCGTTACTGCTTAAATCCCAATTGCTTAAGTCTACAAACTTTAATTTATAGCATCCTTCAAACATATTACTTATATCTGTTAATTTTGATGTATTCCAATTTTTGAGTGGACTTATATCCGTCAAAGCTTCACAAGCATAAAACATCTCTTTCATATTTTCTACATTTTTTGTATTCCATAACTCGAGCTCTTGGATATTTGATAAAAGCTCACAGGTGCGAAACATTTGGTACATATTTTTTACATTTGATGTATCCCAGCTGCGGATCCCACAAATATTTTTTAAATTTGTACACCCATGGAATATAGCCGTTGTGTCTTCAACATTGTCTGTATTAAGTCCTGTTCCATCAAAATTTTCTAATTCCATAAAATAGCTGAATGCCATAATTCCACCTGCTCCGTTAAATTTCACATTTGCCCTATTTCCAGATATAAATTTTAAAGTTTTTATGTCATTTGGATATAATGTTTCTGTATTAGGTTCTTCAATTTTTTGTCGACCTTTAATATAAACTTGCCGATCACCAACCTTGCCCGGAATAACAATATCGGTTAGATTAGAATTTTTGCAATTGTTCAATATTATTCCACCATCGGAATCATTTGTCGTGTATTCCCAATCGGCAAGATTAAAGTTGTTTTCCTCTGCTCCACCTTCGTTCTGAGCTACCGGGGTGGAAGCCGGGCTTTCTAAACCTTGCTCCGGGGTGGTTTCAGGTGAAGTTGTTTCTAAAAAGTCGCTTTCCTGCCTTACTGTTTGGAAAAAGCTATCTTCTGCCGGAACTTCGGCGTCTAGGTCCATCTGCAAAAAATCACTTTCAGTCGGGACCATTTCAGAGGAAAAATCATTTTGAACAAGCGAATCTTCCGAAGAAAAATTTTCAGTCTCTTCGTTTGTTTCAGTATTATTTAAAGCCTCTGAATCGCATTTTAAAGCCGTTTTACCCCCCCCCCATGGCGAATATGGGACTCAAAGGTGCGGCTAAAATATTTAGCGATAACAACAGCGATACTATGGCTTTTACTTTCTTTTTTGTCTTAATTTCCATTTTTATACATCTCCTTTTTAATTTTTATTCTTTTTGCACACAAATACATAAATAAAATAATTCTTATCCTGAATTTTGATGAAAATTATTTTTATATTATATATGTTATACCATTAAAGTTTAAAATGCAAACATATTTTTATAAAAAATAGTTAGCCTATTATCTCGGATATCAAAGAATTCGACAATAAAAACCCTTTAGAAGTAAGCTTTATCCCCTTGCCCTGTTTAGAAATTGAAACCAAGCCCGAATTTACATATTTATCTGCCCTTTTGTAAAATA
This sequence comes from uncultured Eubacteriales bacterium, assembly GCA_948815685.1. Taxonomy (GTDB): domain Bacteria; phylum Bacillota; class Clostridia; order Oscillospirales; family Acutalibacteraceae; genus CASPLG01. Next base: position 19,900 of record CAQJOC010000003.1, read on the forward strand.
TATCCGGAATAGGCGTATTAAATCTCGTTTTATATTCTTTTTCTTCTAATCCATCGGCAAGCCTAAGTCTTAACATACAATATTCTTCCGGATAGTTTCCAAAACCATCCGGAATTTGAATAGGATTTTCAATAAACCCATTTATTGAATTTTTATAAAAAAATCTTTTACCCTTTATAAATGAATGTGCTGATGGGCCAAATCCTAAATATTCATCACAATTCCAGTATTTAAGATTATGTTTGCTTTCCATGCCGTTTTTACAAAAATTAGAAATTTCATAATGCTTGTAACCATTTGAATTCAGAAAACGAGAAGATAATAAGTAAAGTTCCGCCTCGGTGTCTTCATCGGGAAGAGACAATGAATCTTTTATCTCAAAGAATCTGGTGTTTTTTTCAATTTTAAGAAGATAAACAGAGACATGAGGAATAAAATTGTCTACACAAAACTTCAAAGATTTCAATAAATCTGTATCTTTTTGATTCGGTATTGCAGCCATTATGTCAACAGAAATATTGTCAATTCCGACTGCTCTTAAATTGTAAATCGTTTTTTGTGTATCAAACGAAGTATGATTTCGTCCTAAATTCAGAAGTTCGAAATCATTTATAGACTGCATACCTAAAGAAACTCGGTTTATTCCGATGTTTTTTAATTCGCAAAAATCAATTGTATTATGACACGAAGGATTAAGCTCTATACTTATCTCCGGATTTAAAACAGAAAAACATTTCTCCACGGTTTTAATTATTTTATCTATATTTTTTATCCCAATTAAAGCAGGTGTGCCTCCTCCCAAATATATAGAATTAACCGAAACTTTATATATTTCGGCATTGTTCTTTATTTCTTTACAGAGAGCTTCCGTATACAAATTTATTAAATCTCCCTCGGGTCTTACGGAATAAAAGTTACAATAAGGACATTTTTTAATACAAAACGGTATATGTATATAAATTCCAATCGGCTTTTTAAACATTTTAATATTCATATTAATACTCATTTTTATTCGCTGTCCAGCTTGAGAACAGACATGAATGCATCTTGAGGAATATCTACACTTCCGAGTCTTCGCATTCTTTTTTTGCCTTCTTTTTGTTTTTCAAGAAGTTTTTTCTTTCTTGTAATGTCTCCTCCATAGCACTTTGCCAAAACATCTTTTCTCATCGCTTTTACTGTTTCTCTTGCAATAATTTTTCCTCCTATACAGGCTTGTATAGGAACTTCAAATAACTGTCTGGGAATTTTTTCTTTAAGTTTTTCTGCGATTTTCCGACCACGCGTATAAGCCTTGTCCTTGTGTACAATAAACGACAACGCATCCACAACTTCTCCGTTTAGCATTATATCTAATTTTACTAAATCTGATTTTGAATATCCCGCTAATTCATAGTCAAAAGACGCATATCCTTTAGTCTTAGATTTTAAAACATCAAAAAAGTCATACACAATTTCATTTAAAGGAAGTTTATAATGTATATCCACTCTTTCAGTATCTATATATTTCATATCGATATAAACGCCTCGTCTATCTTGACAAAGTTCCATTATGCTTCCTATATAATCTGAAGGAGAATAAACATGGGCATCCGTTATCGGTTCCTCTGCAGATGCAATTATTGAAGAACTTGGGTAATTTGTGGGATTATCTATAAAAATAGTTTCACCATCAGTTTTGTTTATTTTATAAATAACACTCGGAGCTGTCGTTATAATATCTAAATTATATTCTCTTTCTAAGCGTTCTTGAATAATTTCCATATGAAGAAGCCCTAAAAAACCACATCTAAATCCAAAACCCAAAGCTGTTGACGTTTCAGGTTCAAAACTAAGAGATGCGTCATTAAGCTGAAGTTTTTCTATTGCATCTCTTAAATCCGGATACTTAGAGCCATCGGAAGGGTAAATTCCACAAAACACCATGGGATTAACTGTTTTATATCCCGGCAAAGGTTCTTCTGCCGGATAATTGGCAAGAGTAATGGTGTCTCCCACTCGAGATGTACTTATTGTTTTTATCGAAGCGGCAATATACCCGACTTCGCCGGACGAAAGTTCTCCAACAGGGTCAAAATCAGTAGCACGAAGAATTCCGCATTCAGTTACTGTAAATTCACTGCCATTTGACATAAATTTAATTTTATCCCCTGTTTTGACTTCTCCATCCATAATTCTTACATAAACTATTACACCTTTATAAGAATCATATAAAGAGTCAAAAATCAGAGCCTTAAGAGGTGCGTTAATTTCTCCTTTGGGAGGGGGAATAAGATTAGCAATACTTTCCAGCACATCTTTAATATTTAGCCCTGTTTTTGCTGAAACCTTAGGAGCATTTTCGGCAGGTATACCGATAACATCTTCAATTTCTTTACAAACTCTCTCAGGGTCAGCACTGGGAAGATCAATTTTATTGATTACTGGAATAATTTCAAGTCCGGCATCAAGTGCTAAATAGGTATTTGCTAAAGTTTGAGCTTCTATTCCTTGCGATGCGTCAACTACAAGAAGTGCCCCCTCGCATGATGCCAAAGAACGTGAAACTTCATAATTAAAATCAACATGTCCGGGAGTATCAATTAGATTAAACGTGTATTTTTTACCATCTTCTGCAAGATAAGAAAATGTAACAGCGTGAGATTTTATGGTAATTCCTCTCTCACGTTCCAAATCCATATTATCCAAAAGCTGGTCTTCCATCTCACGACTGGAAACTGCTCCGGTATATTCAAGAATTCTATCCGCCAAAGTGGACTTTCCATGGTCAATATGAGCTACTATACTAAAATTCCTTATTAATTGTTTGTCTTTAGGCATTTTTCAATTTTTCTCCCCGATAAATTTTTTATTTCGATATGTACATTATCCCAAATGTATTGGGACCACAGTGAGATGAAATAGTACAGCATGCGGTACTTGTATAAATTTTTTCAAAATAATTTAAATTTTTAACTTTTTCGTACATTTGCTGAAATAGCTCAAACGAAAGCCCTGCCTGAACAATAAAAATTTTATCATTTCGTATATTTTTATAATCGGACAAAACATCATCTACATAATAATTTAAAACTTTTGAAAGTTCGCCTCTGTATTTTTTGCCGACAAACATACTTCCGTCCTTATTATTGACCACTATACATGGTTTTATCTTAAAAAGATTTGCTCCAATAGATACAATTGATGAACACCGTCCACCCGCACTCATAAATTTAAGAGTATCCAAAATAAAGCTGGAATGAATTTTGGAAGTAAGTGATTTTATCTCACTTACTATGTCCTCCAAATTTAAATCCATACTTATCAAGCGTGCCGCCTCTAAAACGAGTAGCCCAGTTCCGCACGAAAGATTACAAGAATCAATAGGATATATGTGACCCAGCTCTTTTGCCGCCAAAATGCAATTTTGATGAGCACATGAAATAGCCGAACCCAAGTTTAAATGTATAACATCATATCCTTCTTCTACAAAAGGACGAAAATATTCAATATATTCAACCGAACCTATGGCCGCTGTTTTGGGGAGAACACCTTTTTCACTGTATTTTTTAAATATATCATCTGGAAAAATATCTATTCCATCTTTATAATGTTGTCCATCCAAAGATATGTGAAAGGGATAATAATGAACATTATATTTTTCTTTAAGTTCTTTTCCTATGTCACACGTACTGTCTGCACTCAGCATGATTTTTCTTTTCATAAATTTCACTCCGCGTTTAATTTAAAAGTCCGTAGAATATTTTATCATAAAAATTTTTTCGAAAGAAGATTATTATTTTTCAAGTTAATATTAAATTTCCAAGAGATAGTACTCTGTCTTTATCTTTTATGAAAAGAACTTTACAATTTTGACTTGTTATGTTACAATTAAATTAATAAGGGAGGAAAATTAAAATTGTACCAGCAAAATAATAGTAGAGTTAATAGAATAGTTCTATTTTTATTGTTTATTTTAATTTTTGCAAATTCTATTTTTTCGATTTCTTATTCTGAGAAAAATTATGAAGTTTCTGAAAGAGAACTTTTGATTTTAACTCTTATAACTTACTCAAACACCGTGAAGTGTGCAAACACATCTGCTTCCGATATATTAACAAAAGAGTTTTTGGAATGGCGTGAAATGTCGGATAAAACACTATCTCCCGATGACGTGGAAGGCTGGAAAATTGTCGGATATGAAATAAATACACTGAAAAATAAAGATGGCTTTTCTGTTTTTACATTTAAAAAAGAAGACAATATAGTTATCATTCCAAGAGGTACGGACGAGGGGCTTTTTCGAGAAAATTGGAAATATCTTTTTTATGATGAACATCCTCAGGCTAAACATATGAAGTTTTATATAGAAAATGTTGTAATTCCATTCTTAACTAACTACGGAAAAAGGGAAAATTATAAAATATATATATGCGGCCACTCATTAGGAGGGTATCTAGCGTTATATGGTGCTGGTCTTATTTTGGGCAATTCGGAAATTTCAAAACATTTAGCTAAAATTGTAACCTTTAACGGTTTGGGATTGGACAAATCCACAAATCGGGATATCCTATTGCGATTACGTAGATTATCTCCTGAAAAAATTGTAAATTATAGAATAGACGGCGATTCTGTTTCATTAGTAGGTGAACATTTTACTAAACCTATTTCTTTAAAACTAATTCACTCTCCTTTTTTACGTCAGCCGAGTAAATGGTTATTTATTATAGGGTACACGCTGTTTGCTCACAGATTATCACAATTTTTCCTGCACAATCCATTTATATTTGACCCAAATAAAGAAAAAGAGCGACGTGTTATAAGAGAAACGCCTATAAGTGAAGAAGTAAAACAAATTTTAAAAGAATATTCTCAAAGCGGAAAATCTCTTTCGCTGCCTAAAAGTAGTCTTGCAGATAAGTATTTTAACGTCAAAGCAGGATAGAAGCCGCAAAATTAAGGATTGTTTTTTTATACTAAGAGGTTCAAACATATGAAAAATATATTCAACAAAAAATTTATAAGTTTTATTTTTTTATTCTTAATGATTAGTACTATAAATTTTAATTTAACTAAATTTAGTGCTTATGTATCCGATCGAGAGCTGCTGATCTTATCAAGACTTTCTTACTATAATGGATCCAAAATAAAGGTAGATAAAATTTTAGAAGAAACCCATGATTTAACTAATCTGGTTGATCCTTCGGAAATGGAAGGATGGGAAATAGTTGATAAAGATATAAATATAAGTAATAGAAGAGAAAATGGATTTTCTGCAATTGTTTTCAAAAAAGGAAATGACATAGTAATTGCATTAAGGGGATCAGACGGCGGCGTAATCTCTGAAAATTTTAAATATTTGCTATCTATTTACCCACATCCTCAAGTTCAGTATTTAAAAAATTTTATTAAGAAAATTGCAAATTCTCCGTACATAGACCAAAACACAAAAATATACACTACGGGTCATTCACTGGGAGGATACCTGTCTCTTTATGCCGCGGCTATTATTGTTGAGAATAGAAATTTACACAATTGCCTTGAAAAAGCAGTTACTTTTGCCACATTTGGGCTTAATAAATTTGCAGATAAGAAGGCCTTAGATGCACTGTATTCATTAGACCCTAGTAATGTAAAAAATTACCGTATTCAAGGAGACGTTATTTCTTGTTGCGGGGAATTCATCACAACTCCGGTTACTTTGAATTTTCCGGAACCATCTTCATCTGTACCTAAAAAAGTTGTCCTTTCTCATCAAATTGATCAATTTTTTCTCTGTCCCTTTTTTAGAACTTTTCATTGAAATTAATTTAAATGATTTTATTTACAATATTTTTCGGCAGTCGTCGTGGTACTTATCTGACAAACCCAAAATAGATAAAACTGATAAATTAAAAAATCAACCTTTATACAGTACAATTGTTAAACCGAATTGATTTTGCCAAAAGACTATTCTTTATAAACTTTATTTTTATATATAGGCAATACATCACAAAAATTATGTAGCGACAATGCCTCATAAAATTTTTAAACAACTCATAGCTATAAAGATAGTTAATTTAGCAGAAGTAAAAAGTTTTACACAGCTGGGTCTGGGCAGTAGCCCAGTCGATTAGGTGTGTGGAGGAGCAGGTAGCGGAATCGAAATCCGCCACCTAGGTTTTTTGTAGGTCAGCTTTTTTACGAAAAAAGGTGAAAAATAATGAAAAAGATAAGAAACTTTATTGAATTTACATTTTTATTAATTATAATATATAAGAAGGAGGGATATTATGCCGGAAATAAGTATAATAGTTCCTGTTTATAATGTGGAAAAATATTTAAAAAAATGTATTGATTCCATTATATCTCAAACTTATAAAAATATTGAAATAATTTTAATAGATGATGGCTCCACAGATAAAAGCGGAGAAATCTGTGATGAATATGCTAGCAATGATAATAGAATAAGAGTAGTTCATAAGGAAAATGGGGGACTTAGTAGTGCTAGAAATGCCGGAATAGATATGGCACAGGGGAAATATTTGGGATTTGTGGACAGTGACGATTACATAGAAAAAGATATGTATGGGACGCTATACAAGAATTTAGTCGATAATGATGCAGATATTTCTGTGTGTGGAATTTTTAACTGCTATAATGGAAATCAATATATTGAGTGTTCTGAAAGAACTTTTATGGTTCTTGACCCGAAGGCGGCATTAAGCGAAGTGTTAATAGGAAAAAGGTTCTCGGTACCTGCATGCAATAAAATCTATAATAAAAATTTGTTTAATGACATGAGATACCCTGTAGGCAAATTATCTGAAGATGCCTTTATTACCCCAACATTGATTTCTAATTCAAAAAGAGTAGTTGTTGATACTACTCCGAAATACTATTATGTTCACAGGAAAGGTAGCATAACATCGTCCTATTTTAAAATGAAGGATTTTGATGTAGTGGAAGCCTATAATATAAATTTGGAAATGATAAGATCTAGATTCCCGGATCTGGAAAATCAGGCAATGTTTAGGCATTTATGGTCTTATATGTATGTTTTGGACAAGATGATATTAACTCCTAATTTTGAAAATTCAAATGAATATAATATAGTTGTTAATAAAATAAGGAGTAATACACTCAATATATTAAAGATTCCTTTTTTTACAAAAAAAAGAAAGGTAGCGACATTGATTTTGCTGTTTAGTAAATCACTTTATGCAAAACTTTGTGTTAGGCATCATGATATAAATATGAAATTATTTGATGAATCAGATAATGTAAATGTAGATTGACTGCCTGTGTTAAAAAATAAAATTGTGAGTTCGTTTTATGTGAAAGTGAACAATTAAACGATAAGACTCGGGAGAATAATATGAAAAATTTATGTTTTTTATGTTTTTGTTCTGCGGATAAAGGGGGAATAAATAGGGTAGTATCTTCTTTATGCAATGAATTGTCTACTGATAAAAGGTATAATATACATATTTTATCAATTTGTGAAAAAGAACCAATACTTGCTTACGAAGTTAATAAAAACATTAATGTATGGTGTCTCGGAGCTAAATCTTCTTGGAGGCTCAGAAATACTGTTATTTTTTCTATACCCAAAATAATCAAATATATAAAGGAAAATCATATAGATATAATTTTTATGACAGGTCACTATGTTCCGCCGATTGCACTTTTAACAAAGCCTTTTGTAAAATGTAAGTTTATTTTTTGGGATCATGGAGCTCTTGAAAACCAAATTAGCGATAAAAAAGCGACATTGTTCAGAAGAATGGCAAGTAAAATTAGCGATAAGATAATAGTTTTGACTAAGAGGTCTAAAGAAGCCTATAAAAAAAGATTTGGTATTTGTGATGACAAAATAGAATATATTTATAATTTTTTAGATGAATCTATATTTGATTATTTGAAGGAATATGATTATAAGTCGAAAAAACTTTTATCAGTAGGAAGAATTTCACCGGAAAAAGGGTATGATATGCTTTTGGATATTGCCCAAAAGCTACTTAAAAAGTATGATGATTGGGAATGGCATATATACGGAGACGGCGAGGAATTATCAAATATTAAAACAAAAGTTTGTGCAATGGGCTTGGAGAACAGATTGGTGTTTAAGGGCGGAGGGCATAATATATATAAAATTTATAAAGACTATGGTATATATGTTATGACATCTTACAGGGAAGGACTTCCGCTTGTACTTTTAGAAGCTAAGGCAAATGGTTTGCCGGTTGTAAGCTTTGATTGTGCAACAGGTCCTGCGGAAATTGTAAGAAATGGGATAGACGGATATTTGATTAAGTGTTATAATAAACAAAGTATGATTGATAAACTTTCTGAATTAATGGAAAATGAATCATTAAGAATTAAACTATCCGAACACAGCAAAGAAAATTTAGTTGATTTCGATAAAAATGTTATTGTTGAAAAATGGAAAAATTTAATTGATAAAATTTAATTAATAAAGTTAAAAAACGGAGGTAGTGAATATGCTCAAATTTTTAAGATATTTACTACTGCCGACCTCACTTTTTATATTTGCTTTAGGTAAAGTTTATGCCTCTTGGAATACCATACTATTAGGCATTTTAGCGTTTTGGTTTGTAAATATATTCTATTGTTTTGAAGATATCAGACAAAGAATATATTTTTTTATCTTTAATATAACGCTATTTGTTTTTCTTATTTCAAGACCTGTAATAAGCTTTTTTCGTGGTGACCGGTGGTGGTATTTTGAGGCAAAAAGTGTAAACTTTGCGTTGAATGGACTTATGATTACACTTGTTTTTATGCTTTTGGGATATTCCATATGTGAGTATTTAATAAAGTATAAATCAAATTTGCCAAATAACAGATTGCGTAAAAAAAATTTACCCACTCCGTCCGGATATTTTGAAAAAACGGAAAATTCTTCGTTTGTTTTTAATTTGAGAATAATTTCTTTAATATTGTTTTTTATAAGCTTTTCATTTTTATTAATTTGTGAAATGGAAAAGCTCACATTTATGCGTTCTCGAAAGTATGTTGAGTTGTATACTTCTTTTAAGTCACAGCTTCCGTATATATTTACAACAATAGGTTCTGCAAGTAAATATTTTTTGTGTGTATTTTTAGCAACGCTACCGAAAAAAAAATTAGCGTTTATTCCTCTGATGTTATATATAATATCGGCAATTCCTTCGCTTTTTATAGGACTTAGGAATCCCATTGTGTTAAATATAATATTCGTGTTCCTTTATTATTTTACAAGGGATACAATAGATAGTTTTAAAGATAATGGAGAATATAGTAAAAAGACAATATATAAAAGAAAAATAAACGCAGAAAGCTTAAATGAAAAAGCAAAAAAAGTAAATAAGGCAAATAAATCAGACAAAAGAAAAAAACGGCTAAAAAAATGGATTGGAAAGAAAGAATGGGCTTGCATAATTTTATTAACGCCAATTTTTATGATATTTTTAAGTGTTTATAATTATATAAGAGAAGAAAGTCAGGCAGAAAGCCTAAAAGCCATAGATATCATTATAGACTTTTTTTATAAACAGGGAGTTTCGTTTGATGTCCTTTGTATAGGATATGAGACCATACCCAAAATAGAATACACGGGATTTAAAAATTATACATTTGGAGGAATAATTGACTATTTTACACATGGAAAACTTGCACAAATTTTATGGGGAGCAGAGAGCTTTGGAAGTGGAAATAATTTAGATGTAGCACTTTACAGTAATAATTTTTCACACAGAATGTCCTATGCTTCGAGAGGAGAAGAATATTTACAAGGCCATGGTTGGGGTTCATCTTTTATTCTTGAAACATATGCCGATTTCGGGTATTTTGGTATTATCCTTTTCAGTATTTTATTGGGAATGTTTTTTGCATATACAATAAAATTGATTAACAGAGGAAGTATAATGTTTGCAGGTGTTTTAATTGCACTTACGGATATATATTTTTGCCCGCGAGACGCTGCATTGGGATGGATATCATTTATAGTTTATATTCAGTTTATTGTTTCAATGGTGTTTTGCTATATACTTGCAAATCTTTGTATAAAAGAATATAGGAGGAAAAATCACATATTAGACACTTATGATACCATAATAAACTAAATAAGGAGAGAGACAAAAATGTTTGAGCACTTTGGGATAATGGATATTTGGTCCGGATTTAAAAAGTATAAAATTTCGATTTTGACTTTTATTTTAATGTTTTCCGCTTATTGTACAATCGTTTTTCTTATTGATGCACGGAAAGTTTCTAAAAATTCCAAAATTAATGAAGATACCATATATATTTCTTCGTCATCATATTATGTGGAGCCGTCAGAAGCAATATTAGTAACCGTAGATCCCGGAATATATCAATATTTTCCGGATGACTATGTTGCGATGCTCCAAACAGATTTTTTTAAAAAGTATCTGTTTGATAAACTCACAAAGCAATATTCCAAACAATTTATAGTCGAAAACAGTGGGCTTAATAAGGATGGTGCCGATATTAATTTTGAAGAACTTTCCATTGATTCAATGAAAGAGCTTTATTGGGTAAAAAAATATCAAAGTTCTATGGTGTTGGAAGTTTCTTCGATGACTTACAGCGAAGAACTTTCCGAGGCAGTGAAAAATATATGTATAGAATTTTTAATTTCAAATGCTAATATTCAGACTAAAAATTCATCGATAAAATTCAGCGGGGAAGCGACCAGATTTGTAAAAACTTCCGACCTTGCATCCGAATCAGTAGATAAAAACGATACAAGATATATAGTTAAAGCACCGACAGTTAAGCAAATAACTCTCAAATCCGTTATTAAAAAAATTTTTATCCCCATTTTTTTGGTTGTAATTTTATGTATAGGATTTATACTGTTTGAAGGGCTTTTAAATCCGAAATTAAACAGAATTTCGGATTTCAGTGAATATGATATTCCTGTAATAGGAGAGATAAAAAGCTATAAAAAAGTAAAAGAGGCGAAAGGAAATGCTCGAAATGAAAATTAGAGACAGAATAAAAAATAAGTTTATGGAAAGAAATGATAAATTTCAGGAATCCATAGGATATATTGCAAATTATTTAATAAGATTATGTGAAAATTCGGATGGAAATGTTATAGGAATTTCAAGTAGCAGAGAATGTAAAGAAGAAAAGCTTGATATTTGCAGAATTTTAAATAAGGAAATAAATAAAAAAGGATTGAATTCAAAACTTATTGACTCTGAAAGAGAGGGAATCGGAATTTCTAAAAATTTGGAAGAAGTGCTTACCAAAGAAAGAACTAAAAATGACCTTATAATTGTTAATATTCCTTCTATACCTGATTATGCAGACGGAGTGGAATACGCCCAAAAATGTGACATACTTTTACTTCTTGAAAGATATATGTATTCGACATATAAAGATTACGAAGAAACACTTATACGTCTTAAATCTTATGGAATTAAGCCAGATGGTGTGATAACTTATGAAATGTAAATATTTTTCTAAATTTTATACTTTTTATTACAAGGAAAAGTTGATTATTTTCTAAACAGTGGTTAAAGAAATTATCTTATTTAAATTTTTAAATGTCGGATTTGAGGATTTCACAAAAATTCTGATATTTTCTTATTTTTAATAAATTTATTTTGGGTTTGGTAGGTTTATGTAAAAATTTTTTATTGTAAAATTTTGTATATTATTTTATAATTAAAAATACTGCATTAAGTTTTTTTAATTTAGGAGGAAGTATAAATGAATATTGCCTTGATTGCTCAAGATTCAAAGAAAGAGCTTATGGTTAGATTTTGTATAGCTTATTGTGGACTGCTCAGCAGACATAAGCTGTGTGCCACATCCACGACTGGAAAAATAGTTGCGGAGGCTACCGGACTTAGAATTATAAGCTTGCTAAGTGGGTCTCAGGGAGGGTGTCATCAAATATCTTCAAGAATTTCCTGTGGAGAGATAGATATGGTTATATTTTTCAGAGATGGTGTTCGCCCTGAATTAATGGGACCTGCAGAAAATGACTTGCTTAGACTTTGTGATGTACATACCATACCTTATGCTACTAATATAGCTACCGCTGAGATTTTAATTCACGGACTTGAACGGGGCGATTTAGATTGGAGAAATATTGGAAGACCTTTAATTTAAAAAATTTTAAAGTTTATCCTATGATATTGTTCCTCCGATAGTTTTTTATGACGGAGGAACTTTTATGTTATATGCGGAAAAATTTTGAGGTAAAATTATTACTTCTTTATAAGATAAAGGGAATTATTCTGAAAAAAGAGAAACTAGACCTCCTGCGAAATCAAAACATACTCAATAAGTAAAAAGAAAAATGTTGGGTTATGAATGATTATAAAATGGAAAAAAATACAAATTTTGAGATTTTATTTATAAACAATCAATCAACTTTTAATATCTAAAATTGATTTCGCAGGAAGTTTACTGAACTTTTAAAAATTTTTATATAAGTGATATTAGACTTTCTGTAAGCAAATTAAATTTTTCTCAAAAATTTCTTGTAAACAACATACTCTAAAAATTATTTTGAAATGCATAAGTGCTTTAAAATATCATTGGTTTTAAGGTTATTTGTTAAACAAAAATATTTATAGTAAAATAAGCAGGAAAGAAATAAAAATAAAGAGAAAGAACAAAGGGAAAAGATAAGTGAAAATAGGAAATAAGGTAAAAAATAAAGGGAAACGAAGAATAAATAAAAGGATAAATAAAAAATATAAAATAAATATGTAAAATAAAAATATGTACTAGGAGGATAAAAATGAAACTTATTGCAAATAGGATGCGAGGAATGCAAGACATACTTCCGGGAGAAATCGAAAAGTGGGAGTACATAGAAAATATAATGAAAGAGCAAGCAAAGCTTTATGGATTTAAAATGATAAGAACTCCTGCGATAGAGTCAACAGGTTTATTTAAACGTGCAACAGGAGAAGCAAGTGATATAGTAGAAAAGGAAATGTATACTTTCAATGATAAAGGAGGACGGGATGTATCCTTGCGCCCGGAAGGGACAGCTGGCGTAATCAGGGCTATTTTGGAAAATGGTATGCATAATAGTATATTGCCACTGAAACTTATTTATATATCATCTTGTTATAGATATGAAAAACCGCAATCCGGACGTTTTCGTGAATTTTTTCAATTTGGAGCGGAAATAATCGGAGGAAATTCAACCACAGCAGACATTGAAATTATAGATTTGGCTAAGTCCATTTTTGATAAAATAGGTCTCAAAAATATCCAATTACATATAAATGCGATTGGGTGTGAAGGTTGTCAGGGAAATTATATTGAACATATGAAAAATTTTTTTAAAGCTCATGAACAATCTTTATGTGAGACTTGTAGAAGCCGTTTAGAGAGAAGTCCTCTTAGAATTTTTGACTGTAAAAATAAAGAATGCAAACAAATATTGAAGGAAGCACCATTGTCTTTAGCTTATATTTGTCAGGACTGTGCGGAACACTTTCAAAGATTAAAAGACTATGCTTATGAATCGGAAATTGACATAAAGGTTAATCCATATCTTTTCAGAGGACTGGACTATTATACAAAGACGGTTTTTGAATTTGTCGATGTGGATAGTGGTGAAAATCTTGCAATATGCGGAGGTGGAAGATACGATAATCTATCTAAGGAAATAGGTGGTCCCGCATTAACTTCAGTTGGACTTGGTATAGGGATGGAGAGACTTATTTCCGTAATGGACAGGCAAGGCGTAGAAGTGCCTAAAGATAAGTTTTGCGACCTGTATTTTGCACCTTTGGGCGGACCGGCTAAACGTGAATCAGTTAAGCTTGTTCACCTTTTAAGAAAAGAAAAAATAAAGGTAGAGCTTGACCTTGTAGGGAGATTTATTAAACCACAAATGCGATATGCCGATAAAATAAAATCAAAATTCACAATGGTGATTGGTGCAAATGAAATGGAAAAACGAAAAGCAATGTTAAAAAACATGGAAACCGGTGAAGAAATAGAAATGAATTTAGATGAAAATTTTATAAAAGATTTTAAAGAAATACTTAATAAAGCGGAGCATTCTTATCAAAACGAGAAATAGGATGAGGTAAAAATGAAAAATTTCAATAGAAGTGACTATTGCGGAAATTTTAATGCAAAAAATTTAGGTGAAATGGTAACGGTTTACGGATGGGTTCAAAAAAAAAGGGAACTTGGAAAACTTGCCTTTATAGATTTAAGAGATAGAACTGGAATAATTCAGTTAGCTCTTGATGATACTGCCGATGAAAAAATTTTTAATATTATTCGGGAAACAAGACCTGAAGATGTAATAGAAGCTAAAGGCATTATACGAGAAAGGACAGCGAAAAATAAAAATATCCCAACGGGAGACATTGAAATTGAAATTAAAAATGTCAAAATACTTTCAAAAGCTCAAACTCCTCCTTTTGAAATTATGAAATCTTCTGAAGTAAACGAAGAAACAAGGCTTAAATATCGTTATCTGGAACTTAGAAATCCATCGGTTCAGGAAAAAATTTTTATTCGTCATAAAATCTCACAAATAGCGAGAAATTATTTTTATGATAAAGGGTTTATTGAAATAGAAACTCCTATTTTGATAAAATCGACACCGGAAGGAGCTAGAGATTATCTTGTTCCATCAAGAATTTTTAAAGGGAAATTTTTTGCACTTCCACAGTCTCCTCAACTTTATAAGCAATTGTCAATGGTTGCGGGATTTGACAGATACATACAAATTGCCAGATGTTTTCGCGATGAGGATTTAAGAGCAGACAGACAACCTGAATTCACTCAAATAGATTTAGAAGCATCTTTTGTAGACGCAGATGATATAATGGCATTAGCTGAAGGTTTTATAAAAAAGGTTTATAAAGATATCTTAGGAATAGAATTGGAAACGCCTTTTAAAAAAATATCATATCTGGAAGCTATGGACAGATATGGGTCAGATAAACCGGATTTAAGGTTTGGACTTGAACTTGTTGATATAGGGAATATCGTATGTGACTGTGAATTCAAAGTTTTTTCCGGTGCGATTAAACAAGGAGGTTCGGTAAGGGGCATAAATGCTAAAGGGCTAGCAGGTGTACTTACCAGGAGAGAAATAGATGGTTTTACAGAAGAAGTAAAAGGCTGCGGAGCCAAAGGTCTTGCTTTTGTTAAAATAAATGAGGATGGAAGCTCGTCTTCAACATATGAAAAATTTTTAACAGATAAAGAAAATGAAGAAATTAGAAAAAAAATGAATGCGGAATCCGGAGATGTTATTTTTATCATAGCTGATGAAGATGAAACTTTAGTGAAAGAAGTTTTAGGCATATTAAGATGCAGTTTAGCTGAAAAATTTGGCTTAGTGAATGAAGCTTACACTAAAGACGGTAAAATAAAGCCTAATATTTTGTGGGTAGTTGATTTTCCGCTTTTTGAGTATGATAAAGAAGAAAAAAGGTATATTGCTAAACATCATCCATTTACATCTCCAATGGATGAAGATGTGGAAAAGATGGAGAGTTGTACATATGAGGTTCGTGCAAAGGCTTACGACCTTGTCATTAACGGAAATGAAATAGGCGGTGGCTCAATAAGAATAAATAATCCAAAAATTCAAGATAAAATGTTTAAGATTTTAGGATTCAGCGAAGAAGAAATTACAAATCGTTTTGGGTTTTTATTGGAAGCATTTAAATATGGTGTACCTCCTCATGGGGGTATGGCTTTCGGTTTTGACAGATTGGTTATGTTGCTTGTTGGAGCTAAAAGCATAAGAGAAGTTATAGCCTTTCCGAAAGTTGCAAGTTCAGCGGAATTAATGACTGACTCTCCCGGAGAAATAGATGAAAAACAACTTTCTGAACTGGGAATAAAAAAATAATATAGTCTTTAAACCCAGATAAAATGAGACAAAAATTTTTTATTTTGTATTTTTTAATAAACTAATTTTTATCTACCTTTTAGGGTTTATGTAAGCAAAAAATTTTATAATAAAGCTGTCGCATCTTAATAAACGTTAAAAATTTTGGTGTAGCAGACTTTAGTATGGTAGGGCTTGTCTGAAAAATAAAAAAGAAATAAAGAGGGGAATTAACAGGGGCAAAATAATAAGAAAAAATATTGCCCAACTTAAAAATTAATCATAAAAATTTGAGAAATTAAGAATATTTTCGTAAAATTAAAAAACATACTATTACTTTTTACTTTCATTTATCTCATTTTATGAATAAATTGGCTAAAATATATAATATGTTTTATTTTTCAGACAAGCCCTATAATTTAATTAAAAAATTAAATTTTGAAATTCTTAAAGGAGGGTTTGAATGTTATATAAGTTTAAAACCAAATTTTTAATTATAATATTACCTATATTATCATTGTTTTTTACCGGAGCGGATTTATGTTATCACGTTTCAACAGTAAACGGTACAAAGATAGAAAAAAATATTGACCTTGTAAAAGAACAGGCAATATGTGATTTAGCTAAAAGGTTAGGGATTCCTGTAAATGAAATTCAAACCATTTTGCATGTAAGTGATAGATGTTGGTTAATCCCTTTAATTGCCTTAGAAGAACATAAACTTTGTTTGATTGATATTTTCTCAAAGTCCGATAAAAATTACATGAAGTACTATTTAAATGGAAAATTAATATCACCAAGACAAGTCGAAGAAAGGTTTTACAATAGAGGTTTATATAATTTATGGGAAAAACCGAATGCATCGTCAATAACTTTTATTATAGACTATGATAATAAAAGCGTGGGAAGAATTGGAGTAGGTCCGATAAGAAACAGGGGCGGTGTGGACTGTGAAATTGGATATGCAATAAAACAAGAATATTCCGGAAAAGGCTTGACAATCTCCAGCGTAAGAGCAGTTCTTAATTTACTGCACTACATGACAGAAAAAAATTCTAAAATATATAATTTTAAAAGACTGAGGGCTACGGTAAGCGAAAATAATCGCTCGTCGGTACATATTTTAGAAAAGTTAAATTTCAAAAGAAATGGCAGATGTGGGAAAAAAATAGAATATTTTTATTTTTTTTGATATCGTCAAATAATAGCTTTCCCGCGAAATCAAGGAATCTTATATCTAAAAAATAAAATAAATTACAGAAAAAATTTATTATATTTTTTGTTTAAGAATTTTTTGTTGTATTTCATAGTATAATATATGTATATTTTATCTAATTTATAAAGTAGATAATGGTTTAACATATCAAAATTAAGAAAAATCAAATTGGGCAATTACCAAGGATAAATTAAAAATGTTTTGCATTTACGCTTTTTTCCATAATTTTCACCGATAAAAGTACCTACATTTCTTCCATATCCCGACCGACGTTCACTTAATGCACCGACTTCGCAATTTTCCACTGTTCCATAGAAATCATTGTGTCCAACAAGTCCTCCAACAATATCGCAAATCGCAAAAAGCCGAGCACTGCTACTGCAATGATAAACTCTACCAGAGTTCCATCCTACAACTCCACCAAGGGTCCCATAAGCTATGAAATCACAGCTTGATGCAATATTTATATTTGCCACTACTCCGTAATAGCCAAGATAGCCCACAAAACCAATTCCATAGTACTGCGGGAAATTTAATTTTAAATTTTTTATCCAATGACCATTACCATTTATGGTTCCTTGAAAAGGAGTATAATATGTCCCAATAGGCATGAAATCCTCATCTTGAGCATCTATATTATTAACTATTTCAATAGTACACCCTTGGAAGTTGTCATGATATTCAGAGACACGGTAAGAAATCCAATTTAATTCTCTTATATTTCTTACAAAATATACATAATCTACAGGGATAACCTCAGTAAATGCTGAATCTGAACAAATAAAATTTTTCATATTAGAAGCAAACGCCATAGGAGCAAATATAAAATTCAATATGATTAATCCTAATAGTTTTGATAAAATTTTTTTATTCATTTAAAATCTTCCTTATACATAATATTAATATATATTATACTATTTTACATAGTTTAAAATCAAGTATTATTTTTACATTTACAAAAATATTTTAGTCGACTGTTTCTCAAAGGAAAAAATTAAAATTACTTTTGTGAGAAACTTTGCTATTTATCGGAAATTGTAATAAAGTAATTTGTAAACCGGACAATATCTTACATGAAATAAAAAAACATAAGACGACGCCTTTTTAATATATGTTCATGTTTCACCTGTTGTATTATCCTATTATTAATTTCCCTTCGGGCAGTGTTTTATATTTATCTCCATTTTTTTTAGCTATTATTGCTAAGATTAACGAAATTGGACCAACCCTGCCAACAAACATAAAAATCATAAGAAGACATTTTGAAAAATTAGATAAAAGCCTAGTTATCCCCGTTGAAAGTCCTGTCGTTGATATTGCCGATACAACTTCATAAAGAATGTCTGTCGAAGAAATCGGTTTCTGCGCTTCAAGCATACTTATCATTAAAGTTCCCATTGTTATAAATATAGCAAAGGCAGTTGATATGGCAAAGGACCGGTATACAATGGTTTTATTTATTTTTCGTCCAAAAAGTATGGCATCTTCTTTTCCGCAAAGTGTGTTTCCCATGACCGATAACAGAACCACAAATGAAACCGTTTTAATTCCTCCGCCGGTTGAAGCGGGAGAAGCCCCTATAAACATCAAAACTATGGTGATAAACTTTGTTATACTGTATTGCTTATTTAAATCGAAAGAAAAAAGTCCCGCAGTTCTGGATGAGGCAGAATGAAAAAAACATATTATCAGCTTATTCCATATGTCCAATCCTTTTAATACATTGTCATATTCAAAGCAAAAAAACAAAGCAGTCCCGGTAAAAAGCAGCAATAAGCTTGCCTTAAGTACAACTTTTGTGTGCAAGGAAAGTCTATGCCGAGCCGATTTTTTGTGACGTTTTTTTATTATGTAATTATAAACATCGGTAACAACCAAAAATCCCAAACCTCCCATAATTATAAGTGCAGATATAACCAACATCACGAATGGATCTCGACTAAAGGCTCTGAGACTGGAGTCCGGCATAATAAATCCCGAAACATCAAAGCCTGCATTACAATATGAAGAAACCGCTAAAAATATAGAAAGCCATGCACCAGCAAAACCATACCTCGGAACAAATTTACAACAGAGTAAACTTGCTCCGAGTATTTCAAATAATAAAGTAGCAGCAAAGACGGTTTTTATTATTTGAGGGATATCCGCCAAATTTCCTTGTGTCCCCTCTTGAATAATTTTTATATCTCGCAGCCCCAGTCTTCTATGAACGGCTAATGTAAATCCCGTTGTAAAAGAAACAAGGCCCAATCCACCGATTTGTATAAGTAATAGCATTACAACTTGACCGAAAAAAGAAAAATATGACCATGTATCATGCAAACTTAATCCCGTAACACATGTACACGATACCGCCGTAAACAATGCTGTAAAAAAATTATTTTCTTTAGGATTTTTAGTAGAAAACGGTAACAAAAGCAAAAATGTACCTATTACAATTATTAAAACGAAGCTGAAAACTATAACTTGCACAGGAGAAAGTGATTTTATTCTTTTATTAATTTTACGTCCAGTATTTTTTATGCGAGCCAGATAAACTTCCAAATATGTAGACGGCACCAATATCAATCCCTTCGGGTACCTTTTGTCAAAATATGAATTATAACATTAATACAGTATTAAGTCAATTAAAGCATTATTCAAGGCGTCCCCCAAAAAATGTTATACCCACAGTTTAAAAAGGTAAAATACCATTTCTAAAACAGACGGATAAGT
>CAQJOC010000004.1:0-18069 GCA_948815685.1 uncultured Eubacteriales bacterium
CTTTAATTTCTTCCATTTATAACTTTGAATTGCTGTTTTAGGACAGGGCTAATTTAAAGGTCTGCAATTTTTTTGAAATTATACTCATCTATGATTTCATATCTGTTTTTTTTGAAATAATGCCCCTTGATTTCGCAGGAAGCCTCTTTTTTAAGCCGTTTGACTATAAAATGCATAATAAATATAATAAAATAGATTTTTAATAGAATAGGGGAAATCAATGCAATGACCAATTTATTAGTTAAGACTTTTATAAAAGAATTTAAAAGTTCTAAAGACGCAAGCTCTCCGGAAGTGAGAAAAAAATTCGGAATGCTTAGCGGAATTATTGGAACCATATGCAATTCCGTTTTGTTTGCAGCAAAACTTTTTGTTGGTATCATTACATCTTCCATAGCTGTAAGTGCAGATGCATTTAATAATCTTGCTGATGCAGCTGTCTCAGTTGTGACCTTGGCATGTTTTAAAATAGCAGGGACTCCTGCAGATAAAGAACATCCCTTTGGACATGGAAGAATTGAATATATTTCAAGTTTGGTTCTTTCAGTAGCAATACTTATAACAGGCTTAAGTTTCGTAAAATCTTCAATTGAAAAAATAATATCACCAGAGCCAATAGTACTCAGTAAGGTATCCGTTATTATTTTGATACTTTCTCTTATATTGAAACTTTGGATGGGACTATTTAACAGAAAATTAGGGAATATTGTAAACTCTTCCACAATGAAAGCTGCCTCTTTGGACAGTATAGCAGATGTCGCAGCAACCGCAGCTGTCCTTTTAAGTATGATGATTGCTTATTTTACAGGTCTTTGTGTTGATGCATATGCAGGCCTTTTGGTCGCTGCTTTTATCATTTTTACCGGTGTTGAAATCATAAAAGAGTCTCTTGGTCCGCTATTAGGGCAAGCACCCAATCCCGAACTTGTAAATAAAATAAATAAAATAGTCTCAGCTCATAAAGAAATTGTTGGTATTCATAACCTTATGATACACAATTACGGACCTCGGCAAATGGTAGTCTCATTTCATGCCGAGATGCCGGCTGAAATTGATATTTTAAAACTCCATGAAATTGTAGATACTGTAGAAAGAGAGCTTTGGGAAAGCCTAGGTTGTCAGACCATAATTCATATGGACCCCATTGTTACCGATGATGAAAATTTAAAAATTATGAGAGAAAAAATTTCGGATTTTGTCAAAAACTTTTGTCCGGAGGCACAAATTTATGATTTAAGGGCAATTCCCGGGACTAAAAATTCAACTTTAATTTTTGGATTATCGGTACCATTTGAGATGCCTAAAAGCGACAGTGAAATTACCGATGATTTGCAAAAAAAATTAAAAATTTTAGATAATTCCTATAAATACATAATAAATATTAATCGTGAGTCTATTAACCAATAATTAACAGATGGAGGATGTAAAAGGAATGAATCATGATGAAAAATTCATGAGGATTGCTTTAGAACTTGCCAATAAAGCACAATTGGAAGCAGAAATCCCAGTAGGAGCCGTAATTGTTTTAAACGGTGAGATAATTTCGATGGGACAAAATCGCCGAGAATCTACTCAAAATGCGTTAAAACACGCCGAGATAGAAGCTATTGAGTCTGCATGTAAGTATCTAAACAGTTGGAGATTAACCGATTGTGAGTTATATGTGACTTTAGAACCTTGCCCAATGTGTGCGGGAGCCATCATAAATTCCAGAATTTCCCGTATAATTTATGGAGCATATGACTCTAAAGCAGGGTCATGTGGTTCGGTAATAAATCTATTTGATTTACCTTATAATCACAAACCGAGTGTTTCGGGTGGAATACTTCGGGAAAACTGTTCTTCGATTCTGTCAAATTTTTTTAAAAGTTTAAGAAAAAGCAAAAATAAAGTTGATTTATATAGTAAACTAACTTGAAAAATGTGAGACTAAAATTTTATTATGAAACGTATGGAGACAGGGAGTATAGGTTTAGCGTCAAATAACTTAAAAGCTAAACAAATTACTTTCTCATTTTACTTTTTCCTTAGACATTTTGTTTGTTCCTTTTTTGCCACCCGATAAAAATGAACAAACAAAATAAAAGAAAATAAAGGAGAATAAAGGCGGATAAGGGAGAATAAAATAAAAAAATGTTTTTGGTTTTTAGAATTTACATTTTTAAAGTTATTTTACTGTAATTTTTGTCCTTAAAAAATTCATATGAACCATTTTTAAATTTCCGTACCCGTTATTGAAAGGGAAGATTTAACATTAATTTCAATTTCATATTGACTAAGTGATTTTTTTAATTTTTTTTGGTTTTCCTTAAAATATCCGGGATTATAGTTTAGGATTACTTTTTTAAATCTAAATAAGTCGCTGTTTAAATTAAGAGCATTCTTAATGGCTTGTTTACAAATTTCCTTAATTTCGGAATTAAGCTGTTTCTCTATTTCCTGTTGTTCTATCTCGCCTATTCTTACTCCTTCATTTGGAGTTATCTCGAGGGCTTCTGCTCCAAGCGTAATATCTATATAAAATTTGTTTTCTTTTGTATTTACATTAATTTTGCTTTTTACATTCTGGAGGTCAAGTGAAACTTTACCTATTTTTTCAGAATTAATATTGAATACTCCTAAATCATTTATTCCCATAGTAGCAAGCAAGCCCAAAAGCTCTTTGCCGGACGAACTTCCAACCATTTTGTCATCAGAAAAAAAAGCAATTCCTGCAAGGTTTAAGATTTTTTTGCTATTTTCATCTTCTTTATCTGTGTTTTCTCTTTGTTTTTCCTTTTTATCTTCATTGTTATTGTCACTTTTATTTTCAGTTTTATTTTCGCTTTTATCTTCGCTCTTATTTTCTTCTTTATCTTCTTTTTTTACACTTAAATAAGCACAATAAGGGTCTGAAGTCTCATCCTTTAATCGTCCTACAAAATGTAAAATATCCGAATTTAAATTATTTGGTATGATATCACTTATTTCTTTTGCCTGAATGGTTCCGTTTTCCTTTTTTATTGACAATATATCAGCCGCCTCTGTATCACAAACGCAAATTTTCACATTCGGTCTGGCCTCATAGTGTCTTATAAAAAAGTCTAAAAAATTATTCATACCTGCAACCGCAAGATTTTTTCCTACAACAACCACCAAATTTTGTGAATACATAGGTGTCAAACCACTTTGTTTTTTTGCACTTTCCAAAGCTTCTATGAGCGAACTTCCTTTTAATTCCATAACTTTAATTGCGGGCTCATTTTCTCCTGCCGAATTCTTAAAATCAAGAGCCTGAATAGTAACCTTGTACCCTGATTCTTCCAAATCTATACCTATTCCTTGGATTACCATTCGCTCATGTAACTGAAGAATACCGGTACACCCTGTCATAAGAAAAAATGCCAGACATAAGAAGCATAAAGAAATTATTTTAAATTTCATAAATTTTTTCATTTCCTTTCTTTTTCATTTTTCTCTTATTTCTTTTATAGGAGGGAGGCTTTATAAATTTTTTTAATTTATTTTACCTATTAGGTGGTAATACTTTGGTATTTATTGTTTTTAATTTTTATTTTTTTTAATATGAGTAAAATTATAGGTATCAGGACTCCCGTAATAAGCATTGAAATAAGCAAAAAGTCAGAACTGAAAACTCCAGACGAAATCGCATTTTTGTTTAAAAATATTCCAAAAAATATCATTATAACTCCAAACAGAAGCACAAAAAATCTTCCCAATTTTTCCCCTACAACCTTTTTTGCACATTCTCCGGAAAGCATGAAGAATAAGGAAAGTTTTATAAATATTCCCATTGTCCATATTCCTAAATAAAGTGCATCTAAATGCTCTAGGTTGCCGATTTTTGCAATACTTGCGGCTGTGTAAACTGGAAAAAGTTGTGTTTGAAGAAAATCTCCCATAGCTCCAACCATTAAAAAGATTACAATTGAAATTAGCCCATAAATTCCCAAATTCCAAACAAATATTCCCTTTTTTAAATTCCCTTTTGCCAAAGGAAATAAAATCGCCATAGCCGGAATACATGATGACCTGGAAACCATAAACATTATTCCTCCAAAAAGTGATTCCGTTCCCCGATACAGGAAAGGATTTAAGTTTAAAGTATCTAAATCTCCGGCAAGTGAAATACCAATGAACAGAATGGAAACAGTCATAAAAAATAAAATTATTCCGGAAGCTCTTGCCAAACCTTCCACACCTTTGTAGGCACCATAGCTTGCAGCAATAACCATTGTAGTCAAAAGGACTTCAGTTGAAACGGGCGGATTTATCACATTAGACAAAAAAACTTTAAACAGTGCTAAAGTATGGACACAAGTGAAGAGAAAATAAATAGCATAAATTCCCGCAATTAATCCCCCGGCTCTTCCTATTAATTCATAGGAATTATCCAACACATCCATTGATTTATCTGTCTTAAATAAAAAATAAATGGGGCTTATAAGTAAAAATATTATAAAAAAAGATATCCACGCAGAAAGGATATGGTCCCAAATACTATTTCCGTTTGTCATAATTTCGCTATACGTGGTTTCAACCACAAGTCTGCTTATAAAAAGCATTGAAAACATCTGGGGTACTGATATGATAAGCTTTTTTTTCATGATTAGACCTCCTGCCAAATCAAAATAAATTAAGTCCAGATGATAAAAGAGGATAAAATACGAGGTTTTAAAAATGTAAACAGCGTAATAATTGAGATAAAAATTTAAAATTTAACTTTATAAAATTAATTTCTAACAGGCCCAATTATATCTGCTCTTTCGGCTTTTTAGGATGTGCCCCCGGCATATATTGGACAGAACTGTCTTTCATGGAAAGTATCTTCCATCCGGCACGTACAAATACGTCACGCATTCCGAACATACCAAGCGGTGATATCGGTGCGGTAAATGGTACTCCATAATTTGATTTTGCACATATATTTACAAGTACTACGGCAAAAAGTATCATAACTCCCCATATACCCATAATTCCACCAGCTATTATAAAAAGAAGCCTGAGCATCGCAATAGGTTCATATAAATTAGGTATTACATAAGATGAAAGAGCCGTAAGTGCTACAACCATAAGGGTAGGTGCTCCAATCAAGCCTGCCTTTATTGCTGTATCTCCTATTACAAGTCCACCCACTATGCTTATTGCATGTCCCAATGGTTTGGGCAGTCTAAGACCTGCTTCTCTCATCAGTTCGTAAAAAAAGTGAATTAACAACGTCTCAAACATAAGCGAAAACGGCGTTGTTCCAACCGATATAGCAACTTTATTGAGAAGCGGCCCCGGTAAAAGTTCGGGATTAAATGTTCCTATTCCTACATAAAGTCCGGGTAAAAGGGAAGCAATAAAAAAACCAACATATTTAATTAACCGTGCAAGTGTCGCAAAATAAGGTCTTATTGCATAGTCATCCATACTTTGAAAATATTCTGTAAAAAGATATGGAGCGATAAGTACATTTGGAGTTCCGTCAATTATAATGGCAACCCGACCTTCTGCAATTTTTCCGCATACAGTATCCGGTCTTTCTGTCATTCCTATACTACTGAACAGGGATAAATCATTTTTTTCTTCAAGATATGGAATAACATAGCCTGCAGCCATAATTGTCTCGAGATTTACTTGGCTAAGTCTGTTTTTAATTTTATTTAAAATATCCGGTGAAACTTTATCTTCCATATAGCAAAAACATATTTCTGTTTTACTTATACTTCCTATTTTTGATGTTTCGAATTTTAAAGTCGGACTTTTAATCCTTCTTCTAAGCATTGTCATATTTATCCTTAAAGGTTCGACAAATCCTTCACGTGACCCCCTTTGCATTACTTCAGACGAAGGTTCGGATATACCTCTGGAACTATACCCCTGTACTCCTATTGCAAGCATTCTGTCACATCCGTCAAGTGCAACAAGTGCAAATCCCGACATGACCATATAAAGTGCGTCTTCATAACTCGATATTTGAATTATGTCACAAGAAGATATAATTTCATCTCGAAGATATTCATATTTTTCTATCGGAGTTCCGTTAAATTTCATATCAGCGGATATTCGGTTCATTACATTATTCCCAAGAGTTTCTTTATTTACAAGTCCTCCTATTGTAATAATCGCACTGTCTAAATCCATTATTCGTATCTTTCTGATGGTTAAATCTTCACTTGAACCAAATTTATTTTTGAAAAAAGATAAACTTTCCGTCAAAGAATTTGAAATGAAATGCTTTTTTTCGGTTTTTTTTTCATTTTCTTTTTTTTGCTGTGATTCATAATTTTCTATAAATTTTTTTATAAAGTTAATCAATATAAATACCTCCTTTTTATGGTTCCTTTTTAAGATAATTTTTCCAAAAAATGATTTAAATATTCTTAAAGATTGTTAAATTATACCTTTTTATATTAAATAAATAATAATAAAAAATACGCTTTTATCCAAGGCTTAAAAATATCAAAGACGAACAGAATAATGTCTTTTTATATAAGCATATAGATATCTTATAGAATAAAAGCTGGAGGTAGCAAAATGATAGATTTTTATCCGGAAGGAAAAATTTTTAATACGGAAGAAAATATGAATATAATTAAATCTGAAAGCTTGTTGTGTGAAGCCTGTAAATCACAAAAAATAGTTGAAAGTATAGCAAAAATTTGTGATAAAGAGCATAATCTGATAGTTGATTTAGGAAATATTAAAGGAATAATCCCCAGAGATGAAAGTGCCTTGGGAGTAAAGGAGGGAAATGTTCGAGATATAGCGATTATTTCTAAGGTTAATCATCCTGTTTGCTTTATTATAAAAGAACTTACAACTGATAAAAATGGAACGGATATTGCTATTTTATCAAGGAAAGATGCTCAAAAACGATGTTTGGAGGAATATATATCAGGCTTAGTGCCGGGAGATGTGATAAATGCCAAAATAACACATATGGAGACATTCGGAGCATTTGCGGATATAGGTTGTGGAATAACTTCTTTTTTACCGATAGATTTAATCTCGGTTTCAAGGATATCTCACCCGAGGGATAGATTCAGAAACGGAATGGAAATAAAAGCTATTGTAAAAACTATTGAAAATGGGCGAATCACCCTTACTCACAAAGAACTTCTAGGAACTTGGGAAGAAAATTCCGCACTTTTTTCAATAGGTGAAACCGTGACCGGAATAATACGTTCGGTTGAAGAATATGGAATTTTTGTAGAACTAACGCCGAATCTCGCCGGATTGGCAGAACTTAAAGAGGGAGTATCAAGAGGACAACAGGCAAGCGTATACATAAAAAATATAATTCCGGAAAAAATGAAAATAAAATTGGTTATAATAGATACATTTGAAGAAACTCAATGTGCGATAAAACCAAAATACTTTTTTAAAGGAAATCATGTCGATAAATTTTTGTATTCTCCGCTAACAAGTAGTAAAGTAATTAAAACGGATTTTTAGCACTATATTTTAGCTAAAGATGATTCACACGAAAAGTGAAAGAATAATAAAGGCCAGATAAATAAAATTTTATCATATTTACTTTATGAAACACCTCATAAAAATTATATAGCAACAATGCCTCGTTAAGTTTTTAAATAAATTATATAATGAATTAATATAAATATTTATTAATTACTAAGAGTTTTATTGTTATATAACATAAAAAGATATCTAAAAATATTATTTAAAGTTTATAAATACCTTTTGTGCGGTGTTTCCATATGAATTTTAAAATAGACCCGCCCCAAAACAGCTATTTATAATTATGAATTGATGTTTTTGACAGGTCTATTAATTGAGAATTTTTAAAACATATCCAAATTGGACAAGTTTTGCTGTACCCAATCTTCTAAGCACAAGTTGCTTTCTTTTATACTATGTGCATACTTTCCGACATATCTAAAATGCCAAGGCTCATAAATTACCCCTGTTTTTTTCATCCATTTTTTCTGATATCTCTCTATAAAACCATAGTCTGCCGCATGATCCATAAGCCATTTATATTCCTTAGTTTTATAAAAGTCATCCTTAACTCCGTTAAAATCTACGGCGAGCCCTGTATTATGTTCACTCATTCCAGGTCTTGCGACCACTGTTTGGGCCCTTTCCTCTGATTCTTTTAAAGAATATCCTTTATTTTGCTCTCTTTCTACCTGGTTATTAAAAAGTTTTTGTTGATATTTAACAGACCTATATCCTGATGAAATCCAAAGGACTATCTTATCTTTAGCCGCCGCTTGAATCATTTTCTCTAAGTTTTCCCACGCCAATTCTCCAATTTCCTTGCCTCGGCATACTTTGATATCGACTATATAACTTTCATCAAGCTTATTTTTACTGTTTACAATTACAAGTTCCGGAGGGCATTTTTGGTTCCATACGGAAAAGTCTTCAATATTTTCACTTGTGTCATTTTTATTGTTTTTATGTTGGCTTCTTTCTTTATCTTCGCCTTCATCTTCTTCATCATTTTCATTTTGGTTTTCTGTATCATTTTGGATATCTGTTTCCAGGGATTTTTCAAATTCTTTATCAATTTCTTCGTAATTTTTTAAACTGTTTTTTTCTCTTTTAAAAGAATCTTCTCTTCCTTCATCCGTGGTTATGCTTTTACTGTCCGCTAAAATGTAAAAAGCTGTCAATCCGACAAAAAAAAGAACTACTATCAAAGATGCCGCAGAACCCCAGCAAGTTAATTTTCTTAAAAATTTAAACATTTTTCTTTGTTTTTGAAGTTTTATTTTATCCTTATATGATAAATGCCTGTACTCTAAGTCTCTTTTTTCCCACCCTTTTCTTTCATTTTTTCTCTCGTTTCTTCTTTTAGAGGTGTTTTTTAAGATATTTTCTGAATCATTTTTGGGACTTTTTTCCATTTTCATATCCTGCCTTCTTTTTCTACCATGTTCTAAGTTTTATATTTATTTTTCTTTCTGCCTTGCACCGCACTTTTATCTTTGGTTCCCTTTATTTTATTAACAAAACAAGGTTTACTCAATAAACAAAAGCTCGCACCGTCTCTTATCTTAATGCTTGACTTCATTATATCGCTGTACGCTTTTCCCATTATTACAAGGTTTCGGTATTTTTCCTGAACTTTAAATACGTCTTCATTTTTAATATACGATTTTTCAAGTTTAAGTTTTTCAACATTTTCATATAAACTGTATTTGTATAAACAATAAAGCCCTATACTTTGATAACCCTCGTTTGTATTTTTTTTGGGAAGTTTTATTTTTATTCTGCCATCATTCAAATTTTTTATTTCTCCGATAAAAATATCTTTTCCGTTAATCTTAACAGACCCTTTGTGGTCGGGAAAAATATACATCCTTCCATACTGACTTGTAACTTGTACAGCTGTTTTCGATTCGGATTGTATCATTCCTCCGTAAATTCTGAATTCGCCACGACAACAGACGGGAACAAATGAATTTTTTTTATTTGCTCCCGTAATTACTCCGTCATGCATTCTAACCTTTGCTTCGGACATTAGTTTAATACCTTTTATTTTTCCTCCCATTATCTCTACGTGTCCCGACGCACAAACCGCATAGGCATTTCCTAAAGAAAAATAACTACCGCTTTCTATAAACACATGAGAACTGTTATGTGAAGAAAATAAAAACTCGCCAGAAGAAAAACTTTCACTTTTAGAATTTAAAAACGCCGATGCGTCTCTTCCGGAAAGATAAACTCCATGAGGTTTAAAACCTATTCCCCCCGAACATTTGACAGAGGCAAAATCCAACATTATAAAACTCGAGTTATCTTTAATCTCTACGGCATTAAGAGCTAAATAACACGAAAATATTTTTCTTGAATTATCTATACATACACTGTCGCCTAAAACCAGTGTTGCCCCATTTTTTACAATAAAATTGACAAACAACAGTCTGCCGTTACCTCTTATACATAAATTTCTGTCTATTATAATTTTTCTGCATATTCCAAAGCTATTTTCCATTTTTATCTCATTGCAGTCGGTTATTATGGTTTTTATATTTGGATTATTTAAAGCATTTAAAAATTCTTGCTTGTTTTTTACAACTTCTAGGTCTCCTCCGGTTATTTCTTCATAATTTTCCGTTAACTTATTAATGAAATTAAGTTTTTTATAATTATATACGGAAAGTCTTTGTTCATAATCAAGATTCTTAAACAGGTTAAATGAATTTTGAATTTTTTCATCGCTTGGAGCCCAAGGAACTTCAGAGATACAATTTATGGAATTAATAACCTCCGAGCTACTTACATATTTGCTTTTTTTTATGGCCTTTTCTATTATAATTCCGTCAATACATTCTGATTTTTCCGTTAATGTACTGTATTTGTATGAAGTAAAATATATTCTATCGGTTGTTATTTTTATTTTTGAATAAATAGGACAATTTAAATTATTAATTATTTTGTCAGCAGGAAATGCTGTGTTTAAATCGGATTTATAATTTTTAACTCCGGATGTTCCGGGGACTATGAAAATCGTGCCAAGCGGATTCGAAAACAAATCATAAATTATTCCGTTTTCTTTTACTTTGCTACAGGCATATCCGGTACATTTCCCCCATGACATTGCCGGAGTCCTTGTATAAACATGGTCATGTCCTCCTATGGCAATATCTATTTTAGCCTCATAAACCAATCTAATTATTTGTTTCCCTATTTCCCGCGAATCTTTTTCGTGGTGATGTGGTCCGTTTGAATATGGTGATTTATGTGTAAAAAGTATTTTCCATTTTGCATTTGAATCTTTTGCCGTTCTTAGTGCCCAAGAATATTGTTGTTGGTCAATTTTTAAGTATCCGTCCATGTTATTTGTGTTTAAAACTATAAAAAGAGCACAACCTATTGTATATGAATAATATGCACCTGTACTTATAGATTGTTCCGGCAGTCCTTTTAAATTAAAATGTCTTAATATTGAATTTTCAACTCCGGCCTTTACAGCTGTTGGGCTTAATTTAGCCTCGTGGTTTCCGCTTACCGGCATCAAAACATTTTGTGCCCACAAGTTTGAACTTAAAATCCAGTCCCAATAAATTTCATTATTTCCGTCGTCTACAAAATCACCCATATGGACAATAAATCCGCCTTTAGAGAGGCATTTTACACCTTCATCGAATACTTTAAGAAAAATGTCATAGTCTTTTTTTACCATTCCCTGTGAATCAGCCAAAACCAAAATTTCCAAATCCTCAGACATATCTTTTAAATCAAATTTATATATTGGACTTAAAACTTTGCCCGTGTCATCAATTATCCTATAATAATATGTAATATTGCTTTGAAGTTCGGAAAGTTCCGTAGAATACTCAAACCTTTTTTTTATTTTATAACTGGTAATTACTCCTAAATTAATAACCGGAAATGAAAAGGGTATGCACCTACAATCTGCTTTTACCGAAGTAGACTCACAAAAATTTTGATTTTTACAAAACTCCAAAAACAAGCGAAGTTTTTTATCCGTAAACCATCTAAATGCTCTCTGGTTACTTGCGTTTTTGCCAAACGTCATGGTAAGACAATAAATTTCAGAAACTTTTTCTTCAAATTTGTTTTCCTGAATTTCACCAATTCCGTTTTTCCAAAAATCAAACAGAAAAGTCTGTGCAATATCTTTTAAAAGTTCTCCCGCCCCTTCAATAAAACTTGGACTTAAATAGTCATAAGCGATTCCGTAAATTAAATTTTTAATATCTATTCCCATTAAAACTAAAAGTTTTGATATCTGCCCGTTATTTGTTTTCTTTTTAAATGCAGACCTCAAAATTAAAGAGTCAAAGGTGATTTTAAAATCAATATAAAGATTTTCGCTCATTCCCGACACTGTATTATAAATATGCTCAAGTATTGTCTCAATCCAGTCCTCTATAAAATCTCCTTTTTTTAAATTTTCTATTGCATCTCTTACCCAATCGGGACATTCATCTTCATTTTTATAATAATTTGCCACAATTAAAAGAGTCAAATCATATATTGTTTTCTCTTCCGTTGTTTCAGGCTTGTAAATTTCGGTACTGGATAATTTATTTAAAACGTTGGTTATTTTGCCTATTATATAATCCGGATTCCCTACATATTTTTCTTCTGCTTGAGAGATAATATTATCTGCTATATATAAAATTTGGTTATCTGTGATAGTTATTTTTTTAACTAAAAATCTGGCTAATCCGCAAAAATCAAATTGTATTCCACCTCTTTTATACTGTACATCAACTATACCCAATCCTTTTCCCAAAGTAATCGACCTTTTAGGAGATAAATGCCTTTTAATTCGATTAAGTATAAAATAATCAACGTTTTTATCGGAAATTGCCCC
The DNA here is from genome assembly GCA_948815685.1 of uncultured Eubacteriales bacterium. Taxonomy (GTDB): domain Bacteria; phylum Bacillota; class Clostridia; order Oscillospirales; family Acutalibacteraceae; genus CASPLG01. Next base: position 12,305 of record CAQJOC010000004.1, read on the forward strand.
GGATATTTTGTTTTTAAGTCCTTCAGATTTAATTTTACAAAGATAAGCCCTCAGAATTTTTTCGACAATTTTATTTAAACGATTTTCTTCAAACCGGTCAGCTTTTGTAAATTTCTTTTTCCGAAAATTTTTCCATCGAAAAATTCTTCTCAAGCTTTTTCCCTACTTTCCTACATGATTTGGAGATTTTTTAGCTAAAGGTTGATAAAGATAAATTTTACTCAAACTTATTTATGCTTAATACCATTAAATCTGAAAAATCAGTCTTTTTATATATCCTTATAATTATAGTGGAATAACTTTAAAAATGTAAATTCTAAAAACAAAGCTATTCAACAAACTTTTTTATCAGGCTTATTTCGTCTTTATATCCGCTTAAATTTTCCTGTGGAGTCTCCAAAATAAAAGGTAAGCCACAAAACTCTTTTCTTTTTACTATATTTTGTATTGCCTCGATTCCTATAGTTCCTTCGCCTATTTTTTCATGACGGTCTTTTCTGCTGCCTAAAATATTTTTACTATCGTTAAGATGTATAGCTTTAAGTCGATTAAGACCGATAACTTTATCAAATTCCCCTATAACCTTGTCCAGATGATTTACGATATCATATCCGGCATCATATATATGGCAAGTATCCAAACAAACGCCTACTTTATCTTGAAGCTCTATTCCATCAATTATTTTTTTTATTTCCTCAAATTTCCCTCCGATTTCACTCCCTTTTCCCGCCATTGTTTCCAAAAGAACAGTTGTACTCATATCTTTCCACATTATATTATTTAATGCTTTTATAATTTTTTCAATTCCAGCAGAAATTCCTTGTCCCGTATGACTTCCCGGATGAAAATTATAAAGATTTCCAGGGATATATTCCATTCTTTTCAAATCTTCACTCATCATGCGTACTGAAAAATTTACCACATCTTCTTTAGAAGAACAAAGATTCATTGTATATGGTGCATGAGCAACAATTTTTCTAAAGTTGTTTTCCTTTTTTATCTTAAAAAATTTTTCAATGTCTTCTGAGTCAAGTTCTTTTGCCTTCCCTCCTCTTGGGTTTCTTGTAAAAAACTGAAACGTATTTGCTCCTATTTTTAAACAGTCTTTCGCTATCGATTCAAATCCCTTTGATATTGACAAATGACATCCTATATTAATCATTTTATTACTTCTCTCCTCTGAATTAAAAAGTTGTTATTTTACCTTCTTATTTTCTCACTTTGATTCGTGAAATGTCTAATAAAAAAGCGTTCGAACTGGTTGTTCAGAAATACTGTTAAAATTAGGACTGGCCTAAAACAGAAATTCGTAGCTATAGTTTGTTTTATTTTTTAGACAAGGCCTAGTTGTCTATTTATTTGTGAAAAATTTAAAATTTTTATAGTTGAGCTTTTTATCACTTTTATAAAAGGTTATGTATATAATGAGTGTAGGTGGTGGATAACTTAAAGATAGTATATTAGTTTTCCGAATTAGAAAATTTTAAAATTCTATAAATAGGTTTCGAATCTTTTAGTGTAAGCAAATAAAAAACAAAAATTACTCAAGTAACTTTGTCACTAAATTTTGTTAGTCATTAAATCTTAACACGCTATATTTTGGTTAATTTACATAGTCACAATATAGAAAAGAATCAAAAACCTCGCACAAAAGATATCTATAAACTTTAAATAAGATTGTAGCCATATTTTTAATTGTATAGCAACGAAATCCTTAGCAATTAATAAATATTTATGCGAATTTATTATATAATTCGCTTGAAAATTTAATAGGATATTGTCGCTATATAATTTTTGCAAGGTAGGTGTTTTCGGTCCTTACCTTATAGAAGTGATAAAAAATTTTTTATCTAAAAATATTTATGTTTATATCAATAAATCTTAAAAATCAGCCTTTATTATATAATTTTTATCCAGTATATTTTAAGCTAAAATTCGTATGATTTTAATTTTATCTATATACAGGCTTTTTTAATACAATGTGGCTTATATTTAACCTATAGATTATCATATTACAGATAATGGTCACTAAGCATCTTTAAGTTATAATCTTCTGGATACGCTTTTAGTTAAGTTATATAACATTCACTAAAATGGTGCTGCTGACCGGAGTTGAACCGGTATGATGTGTTAACATCGATGGATCCTAAATCCATTGCGTCTGCCTATTTCGCCACAGCAGCATTAAAATTATTTATTAATAAATTATGTCCCTAGAAAATTATATGAAAAATTATAATATTAAATATCTAAAAAATCAATAAAAATCTTTTTAAGAGAGTGGACTAAAAGGAAAATGATGTTGTTTCAACGGGTGAAAATAGATTAAAGGAAAAGAAAATATTAAGCAGAGGTGGGAATCTTCTTTTTTATTGTACGAGGTGATAAAAATGAATAAATATAAAATCAAACGAAAAAGAAAGAAAATTCTAATTATTTTTATCTTTATTTTAAGCTTTTTATGGCTAATAGATTTTCGTTTACGCCCTTTGATTAAAAATGTAGCTGCTAATAAGGCACAAATGATTTCTACTAACGCAATTAATGAAGCCGTTCTTAAAGAACTTGATGATTCAAAATTAAAATATTCTGATTTTGTTAAAATTGAAAGAACTGATACAGGTAAAGTGTTAGCACTGACTACAGATTCAAAACGTATTAATCAGCTAAAATCTAAAATTAGCATAGCTATCCAAGAAAAGCTTTCTAACTCGGAAGTAAATAAAATAAACATTCCGCTCGGGACACTTTTAGGGGCTGAATTTTGTAGTGGAGTAGGACCTTTCATTCCGCTTAACATATCTATATCCGGTGGTGTCATTACAGAATTTGAAAGTAAATTTTGTGAAGCAGGGATAAATCAAACTAAACATCAAATTTATCTTAATATACATACAAAAATTGGAGCTCTTGTTCCGGGATATCCGGTAGTCACGGATGTTAATACTAATGTGAATATTGCCGAGACTATAATAGTAGGAGAAGTTCCCAATATGTATTCGGTTGGGAATCCAGGGAACATAAGAAACTTGACTTAAACAATATATACAGCTGAATAATTTGAAAAATCATTTTTTCATAATACACAACAAATCTAACGAAAAAGTCACATAAAATCTACCCATTGAATTAAATAAGAACTGCAAATTTATTCTTGATCACATAAGCATAAAATTAAATTAGTTTCTAATTTATTAACAAATTAGAACATATATTATAATTGTATAATCTTTGCAGACTAATTTCAATAATATTTGCATTTATAAATTTTTTATCTATTTAAAAATAGTAATCAGCGCAGAGGACAAAATAGTTAAAAATTTTAAAAGGTGTTAAGATTGATAAATGTATTAAATTATTTCTTCATTGCCACCATATTTACTTGTGCTTTTTATTTACTCCTATTATTCCGCCTAGGCCGCCACAAAACAGCATAATAAAAAGTCTTATTAATGTGAGTAAACTCAAAGGTGTCCTAACAGAAGCAAGACCTGCAATAAAAACAAACACAAACATTAGAAATGCACATAATAAACCATAAATCAATCCTTTTTCTTTAGATAATCTAGATGAAAAATATCCTCCCATGAATGCCCCTATGCCAGATGATATGAGCATAATAGGTTCTATTAAGCTTTCGGATATGCTTGAACTTTTCACAAAAGCAAAAGCTAAAATGAATAATAAAGTTCCACATAACGTAAGTCCTGACAGCACACCTATACCTATCGGTTTTATACGAATAACATTAGTCCCTAGTTCTAAAAAAGTTTTTCTTTTGTTCATTGCTAAACTCCTTTTCAAAAACATTGAATAAAAAATATAAAATAATAATTGAAAATATTTATTATATAACTAAAGGCTACAAAAGAGTTATTTTCCTTTGCGGTATTAATATTCTATTTAAATATATTTTATTCCGGAATACCTTAATTAATGATTTATATTAAATTTTCTGCAAAATCAAAACATACTTTAAATAAAAGATAAAATATTGGATTATATAGGTATTCTGATTTAGGGCTTGTCTGAAACATAAAAACAAACTATATATTTTATCCAATTCATAGATAAACCGAAGAAAATGAATACAGAGACAGAAAAGCTGAATTTTAAAAATGTATTAAAATCATCTTAAATTATTAAAACTTTTATAACAAATTCACAATATGAGGATATTTTTTCGTGTCTATCAATTTTTCCACTTTAACTATTTTTTATTTTTCAGGCAAGCCCTAAAATAGCCAAAAGTAATAACTTTGAACAGTAAGGAAAATTTTAAATTTGATACGCAACTATTTCATATATTTTAAGTTTTTTATCAGAATAATAAAGGATAAGACAACACGATATTTATAAAGATGTGAAATTTTTTCACTTTCAGATTTTTTATTAAAACTGGCAGGGTTATTTTAAACAGAAACAGCGATATATTACACAAAAATCAAACAAGGGCCTGTTCTGCTTTATGTTTTTTCATAAAATTTTATTATCAAATCTTAATCAAAAATTATATAGCGACAATTCATCGTTAAATTTTTAAACAAATCATACAATAAATTCATATAAATATTTATTAATTACCTAAATTTTTATTGCTATATAACAAAAAATATACCTACAAATTTTATTTAAAGTTTATATGTACCTTTTGTGCGGTGTTTCCTTTGCGAATTTTTTAAATTTATTTTTTCGGAATATTGGGCTATAATAGATACTAAAAAGGGTAAAAGAAAAAATATAACACAAAATTATTAAAATATAAGAGTTAAAAAGTGATTGAAATATAACGAAAGCATATCAAGCAAGCCTATATTTTGTATTCAAGGAAATCCCTCACAAAAATCATATAGTGACAATTCCTCGGTAAATTTTTAAAAAATTATATAATAAATTCATATAAATATTTGTTAATTATAAAAGATTTTGTTGTTATATAATTAAAAATATATCTACAAATCTTATTTAAAGTTTATAAATATCTTTTGTGTAAGGTTTCCTTAATACTGATAGATTTTACCTAAATTTACACTGATGAAAATTAAAAGTAACAATAAATGAGCTAAAAAAGGGGCTAAAAGAGGTGAAAGAAAAAATAAAAAATCAACCAATAAGATATTTATTTGACAGATTAAAGCTATTTCCTTCGTATTTATTAATAGCTACCGCAGCGGAAATATTTGCTACCGCGGCAGCACTTTATATATCAAATTTAATAGGAAAAACTTTAGATTTATCTTTGTATCCCAATATGGTAGACTTTGGTGAAATAATTAAAAATCTTTCCTTTATTGCATTTATTACATCTCTTGGGGCAATTTTCCGATTTATGGCAGCCTTTTACAGTGGAGCTGTTTCGTATAAGACAGAGACTTCAATTAGGAAAGAAATGTTTGAAAAAATTAACTTTGTGGAGATAAATTATATAGATTCCACTCCACATGGCGATATCGTAAGTAGAATAATAAATGATGCGGAAGCAATCGGAGAAGGAATTTTTCATTTTTTTACACAAATGTTTTCCGGAGTTACAATGATTTTAGGTTCAATTATTTTAATTGGACTTTTAAACTTTAAGATAATGATAATTGTCTTACTTTTAACGCCTATTCTTATTTTTACAGCCTGGTTAATAACTAAATTTTCATATAAAAGCTTTCGCAATTATGCCAATTTTCAGGGAAATATTTTGGGATTTACTGAAGAAATGATATCAAACCAATTTGTTGTAAATGCCTTTAACTATCAAAATTTTGCTATAAAAA